>JAGWNX010000192.1 GCA_028872955.1 Acidobacteriota bacterium | reverse complement strand
CCTCCGCCGTCTGGGTGCGGTTCTGCCAGTGCTTCAGGCGCCACAGCTGGCGCTGCTGCGGAGTGGGGCTCATGCCGGCACCTCGTGCTCGATCAGCTCGGCAATGTAGGCACCCTGGTTGGCAATGAAGTCGCGTGCAGTGTCCAGTCGCTCCTCGAGGAATGCGACGCGTCCGACCTGCTCAGCTACGTTGTGTCGCACCTCCTCCAGGGATGTAAGCGTTGCCTGCCACCGCTTTGTGACGTCCTCCAGCTCACCACGCACCAGGGCCATCTGTTGCCCGGCCAGGTCGAGCTGGCTGCGCTGCAGTACCACTGTCTTGCTCTGCTCGTTGAGCTGGTGCTGCAGCATGTCGCGCTGACCCATCAATGACGCCTTCTCCCTGATGGCGGTTTGAGTCTGTGCGAATGCGTCATCGCGCTCGAGGGTGAGCTGGCGAATGGCGTCGCGGTGGCCTTGGTTTATGGTCTCCAGCTCAGTCGTACGCAACTCCAGCTGCCGCTTCTCCTTCACCAGATCCTGAATGTGGACCTGCAGCTCCATCATCTTGTGTTGCGACCTGGTCAACCGTTTGCGCTTAGCCACGGTGCACCCCCACTGCGTGCTTGTGAATGAACCAGCCCATCTCCTTCAGCAGCCGGCAGTACCCACGTATCTCGGCTTGCAGCGTCTCGATGTGCTCGCGGCGCCATTCCAGCTCGTTCCTGTGGGTATGGGCTGCCTTCGCGGCCGCCTCCTCGGTTATCTCGAGCGCCTTGCGCGCGGTGGTCAGCTCCTCGCCCAGGAGATTGACCTGGCGCGTCAGCGTCTCGTTGGCGCCCTGGGCCAACTCCAGGTCGGCCTGGTATGTGCTCATCGCCGTCACTTGGGCTGCGACCACACCCTCGAGCCGGTCACGCTCCGCTATGAGCGACAGATTGGCCTGCGACATCTCGCTGATGCGCTGTTTCTGGGCACCGATGGTGCGGATAGCCATGCGCAGCTCCGCGCGCACCGGGTCTATCGTCGCCAGGTGCTTGCGCAGGGTGATGCGCGTATTACTGACACTGCCCGCGATGCGGGCCTTTGCCTTCGCCATGAGACCTCCCCGTTGTTGGTTGTTACCGGCAGTTGCAGCCGGTT
>JAGWNX010000042.1 GCA_028872955.1 Acidobacteriota bacterium | reverse complement strand
CAGAGTCTATGCGGAGAGCATCCTCACGATCTGCGCCTACTGCAAAGCACTGCCTCTTCACTATGTGTCAAGCATCGGCGGCGGTGACCTACGCCAGCGAATCGACATGATAGTCTCTCGGCGAATCGGCAAACGGTTGACAGGCCTCTACAAATACACCCTTGTGCTACTGGGCATATGTACAGTCCTCACACCGTTTGTCATAGGCGTGATGACGGGACAGTCTGCGCGGGCCGAGATTACTCATGAAGCAGCGCGACCGAAATTCGACATAGCAACGATCAAGCCGAGCGCCCCCCAAACAAAGCTTTCTGTTTTGTTTGCACCTGGCGGCCGGCTTGTGATCAACCATGCGACACTCCGCTTTCTGATCAAAATCGCCTATGACGTCGGCGATGACCAGATCACGGGCGAACCGGCTTGGATGGATACGCAACGATTCGACATAGAGGGTAAGCCAGATACGCCATTTGGCGGGGACCCTCACAACATGACTACGGACGAGCGCCGTGTATTTCAGGAGCAGGTCAGACTTCGGTTGCAAAGTCTCCTCGCGGATCGTTTCAAGCTCGTGTTCCATACCCAATCGAAGGACGTTCCCATCTACGCGCTCATCATCGATAAGAGCGGACCTAAGATGGAGGTAGCCGTGGGTTCAAATGTCCCAAACGATATCCATGGGGGACGTGGGGAAGTCATAGCCACGAGCGCAAATATGGAGACGCTGGCCCGCTTCTTGGGTGAGCAATCCGGTCGCCCCGTCTTCGATATGACGGGATTAAAGAACAACTATAAATTCAGGTTGGAGTGGACTCCAGATACCAGTCAGGCGTTGGGGGTGCCCGACGCCACCAGCAACTCACAAGCGTTGGCTGACCCTACAGGTACATCGCTCTTTACGGCGGTTCAGCAGCAGCTTGGGCTGAAACTCCAGGCCAGGAAAGCTCCAGCCGATCTGTTGACGATCGACAGCGCTAATCGACCAGTCGAAAACTAATCGTTCAATAGCAATCTGAATAGACGCTTCAAGGGAGCTTTGCATTCCTGTGCGATATCTTTGTCTCAAAACCCTTCTCAGTGTATTGTTTCCGTGCATCGTACTGTCCGCGTTTGCAGCAGATCAACAAGGCTTGGTTCGCTATCAGGGGAAGCCGGTACCAGGGGTCGTTGTTATCGCAACAAACGGTCAGAGCACCGTTCGTGCAGTGACTGATGCCAATGGACTGTACCTGCTTGTAGGAGTGACGGATGCTCCGTGGCACCTAAGAGTCGAGACGGTCGGTTTCGAAACTGCTGAAAGAGACCTTGTCTTCTCTGCCGCTAGCGGTCTGGTCACGTGGGACCTCGTGATGCTGCCTTATGCGTCGATGGTTAGCAAGCCAGGGATGGTACGGGATCCGAATACAGCCACAGCCGTCGCAGCTTTGTCGAGGCAACCGTTGAATGTTGCACCTCTTGGAGCGGCGTACGACGATACCAATGCCCCTCTTGGGCCAACCGACAGTCTCATTATCAACGGTACCAACAACAATGCCGCAACAACTATCTTCGGGCAGTCTAGGGCAACCGGCAACAACCGTCAGGATATCCGCGCGCTCTATTCGGGAAACGCTGGAGTCATCATCGGTAATTCCGCCTTCGATGCCCGCCCGTTCTCGCTGTCAGGTGTCACTTCTCAGAAACCCGTCTACAGTCGCATAACCGCGATTGCGAGTCTAGGCGGTCCGCTAAGAATTCCCCATTTATTGTGGCAGAACGGACCGACGTTCGCGCTCAACTATCAGGCGGTGCGTGACCATGTCGCGACGGTACAAGCGGGCATCGTCCCCACTTCTACCGAGAGAACGGGTGACCTTTCAGGAAGCAACGAACCCGTGGCGAGCGACCCATCAACGCATGTCCCTTATCCTGGGAACACCGTTCCGGTAAATGCACAGGCAAAGGCGTTATTGAACCTCTATCCTTTGCCAAATGTCTCGGGGGCATCACAGTACAACTATCAGCAGGTCACGACCTCATCGATCAACATTGATAGCTGGCAGTCCAGGCTCACTAAGAACCTCTCAGCCAAAGATCTCTTGTACGGTGTGTTCGCTGGTCAGAGCACACGTTCCACGAGTGTGAATCTATTCGGATTTATGGACGGAATATCCAGCCTGGGTTTGAATGCTTCCGTGAATTGGCAACATCTCTATACACCCCGATTGTCGATGACCTATGGCTTTCAGTACAACCGCCTTGCATCGCGTGTGGTTCCATACTTTGCCGATAAGATCGACGTTTCGGGAGCAGCCGGTATCCAGGGTAATGATCGAGATCCGTCAGATTGGGGTCCGCCTAGCCTCTTCTTTTCAGGAGGAACCTCCAGCCTCACAGATGGCCAGTTCTCATTCACACGAAACCAGACGAGCGGTATTTCTTATGCCGCTCTATGGAACCATTATCGGCACAACATCAGGGTCGGTGCCGATTTTCGCCGCCAACAGTTCAATCTGCTCAACCAGCAGAATGGGCGTGGCACATTCAACTTCACCGGGGCAGCTACTGGTAATGACTTTGCCGATTTCCTGATCGGAATTCCTGATACCAGCACACTTGCTTACGGAAACGCAGATAAATATTTGCGCCAGAACGTATACGACGCATACCTTGCCGATGATTTTCGTGTCGCTGCCGGCCTGACGTTGAACGTAGGAGTGCGTTGGGATTATGGCTCTCCAATTGACGAAAAGAAACAGCGTCTCGTAAATCTTGACGTTTCCCCAAATTTCTCAGCAGCAAGCCCCGTGTTAGCCAGCGTTCAAACCGGAGGCGTGACGGGGCAGGTTTACCCGGCTTCTTTGATAAAACCTGACAGAAGCGGCTTCGAACCCCGTATCGGACTTGCATGGCGCCCTATCGCAGACTCCTCCTGGCTACTGAGGGCAGGCTATGGCTTGTACTACAACACTTCGGTCTACCTCCCAATAGCCTCTGCGCTAGCACAGCAAGCACCAATCTCAAAGAGCTTTAGCGTTCAAAATAGTCCGGCTATCCCTCTCACCGTCGCGAATGGTTTCAATCCGCCATCAACTCTCCAGTTTCCGACCTACGCAGTCGATCCGAATCTCCGGGTAGGCTACGCTCAAAATTTCAATCTCTCGGTTCAGCGGGATCTACCTTGGACTTCTACGCTCGTCTTGAGTTATCTAGGGATCAGAGGAAGCCATGCACAGCAGGCATTTCTTCCAAATACCTATCCGAGCGGTGCAGCCGATCCCTGTCCCTCTTGTCCAAGAGGCTTTATCTACCTCTCTTCTGGCGGGGCCTCTTCAAGGGATGCGGGGCAAGTCCAACTGCGGCGCCATCTCCATCGCGGCTTTGCCGCATCGGTGCAATATACGTATGCGAAAGCTATTGACGACGCAGCTCTCGGAGGATCTCTTGGCCAATCGGCACAAGTAATCGCTCAGGACTGGAGAAACCTCGCCGCAGAACGGTCGCTATCAAACTTTGACCAGCGGCATTCCCTTAGCGTTTCGCTCCAATACACAAGCGGCATGGGCAAGGCAGGAATAACGACACTGCAAGGTTGGGGTGGCAAACTTTTGCGAGATTGGACCATTGCCTCGCAAATCACCGCGGGAACCGGCCTTCCAGAAACTCCAATCTACTTTGCTACGGTACAGGGTACGGGAGTGACTGGAACACTCCGTCCTGATTATTCCGGGCTATCCGTCACCGACGCTCCCCCAGGCCGGTTCCTTAATCCAGCAGCCTTTCTAGCTCCTTCGATTGGTCACTGGGGCAACGCGCGGAGGAACTCGATCACCGGGCCTTCGCAGTTTGGTCTCGACTCATCATTGGGACGGACCTTTCGTCTCGTCGACCAGAAGAATCTGGAGCTTCGATTGGACAGTACGAACATGCTCAATAAAGTCAACGTTACGAGTTGGAACTCCACGACAACAAGTTCGCAGTTTGGTCTGCCAGTAGCAGCCAACCCAATGAGAAGTATGCAGATGACTCTGCGGCTCCATTTCTAAGGCCAATCAAATGTTTAAGAGAACAGGCACGGCGTTATTTAGCTTTTCGGTGTTGCTGTTCGCAGCAGGGATGCATGCACAGCAAAAACTCCCCAATGCAAACGGTCAAGACAGTCAGGTCGCACCGGACCCCGCGAAGCCGTTCACACTTTCCGTAAGCACACAACTCGTGCTGCGAACTGTGACCGTGAGAGATAAGAAAGGTGATTTGGTGGAAAATCTCACAGCCAGCGACTTCTTGCTCACGGAAGACGGTAAGGTGCAACGGATTCGAATCTGTGATTTGCAAAAGTTGGGAAAGCCTAACGTCGACCTCCCCGGGACGCCTCTCAATGGCGAGGGCGTAAAAACGGTGCCCGGAACCCCGCCGCCCCGAACTGGAAATCGTTATAACGATCACCGATTGCTCATTCTGTACTTCGATATGACCTCCATGCCGATGAGCGATCAACTGCGTGCCTTGTCATCGGCACAGACTTTTATCGAGCAAAAGATGACTCCCGATGATCTCGTTTCAATCTTGACCTACAGCGGTGGGGGCATCCGAGACGAACGAGACTTTACCAGCGACCACGCAGCTCTTCTAGCTACGATCCACTCGCTTACTGTTGGGGAGGGGCAAGGGCTGAGTGGCAACGCGCACGACGCGAGTGCTGCGGATACTGGCGCTCCGTTCGGTCAGGACGACACAGAGTTCAACCTGTTCAACTCGGATCGCCAACTCGCTGCGTTGCAAAATGTCATCACAAGGTTCGGCAATATCCGACAGAAAAAGAGCCTGCTGTACTTCTCCAGTGGAATGAGATTGAACGGCCTCGATAATCAGGCACAACTTCAGTCGACCATAAACTCAGCGGTACGCGCGGACGTAGCGATCTGGCCAATTGACACACGCGGACTGTTGGGCGCGGCTCCTATCGGAGACGCGACGGCAGCCTCGCCGGGCACACTTGCGATGTATACGGGAGCAGCGGCCACTGCAGTCACGACGAATTTTGACCGTTCGCAGGATACGTTCCGGACATTGGCCGCAGATACCGGTGGCAAAGCATTACTGAACTACAACGACCTCTCGCGCGGGATTGTGCGGGCACAACAATCCGTGTCCAGCTACTACATCATCGGTTACTACACCTCCAACGCGGCGGCTGATGGCCATTACAGACGAGTAAATATCTCCCTCGCGAACCATATGTCAGCGAACCTCGATTATTCACCCGGCTACTACGCAAAGAAGGAGTTTAAGGAGTTCACGGCAGCAGACAAGGAAAGACAGCTTGAAGAAGCGTTGGCGCTCAACGATCCCGAGACGGATATTCCGATCGCATTGGAATTGAACTACTTTCGCATCAATCAAGCCGAGTACTTCGTGCCCCTTGCCGTAAAGATCCCTGGAAGCGAACTTGCTTTGGCGAAACGAAAGGGCGCGGATCGTACAGTCATCGACTTTATTGCCGAAGTGAAAGATGAGTTCCATGTCACGGTCGCCAATCTTCGTGATAAGGCAGACATCGTTCTCTCCGGCCCGTTAGCGAGCGAACTGGCAATGCACCCCATCAGCTATCAAGCTGGACTGACGCTGCTCCCGGGAAAATACTCGCTGAAGTTTTTGGCGAGGGATAGCGTCTCCGGACGGATCGGAACCTATCAAACCCAATTTCAGATTCCCAATCTATCGCGAAATCTGGAGATTCCAATCAGTTCCGTTGTCATTGGGAATCAGAAGACCGCGGTGAAGTATCTGCTCTTTAGTTCAAAAAAGGGTTCAGGAGACCGCGATAACCCTTTGTTTGACGGTCGAGACAAGCTCGTCCCCAGCGTCAACCGAGTCTTCTCTTCCCATAAACCGATCTATGTTTATCTCCAAGCGTATCAGCCTCCGAACGATACAGATCAACTGGTCGCGGCGGTGACTATTGTTGACCGACAGGGGCAGGTCTTCTCAAGTGGATTTCAGCAGCCTCAACAGAGATCACGTCACGGAATGACAACGGACGAATTTCTGATCGACGTTACCGTTCCGGACCTTCCACCTGGTCAGTACACCTGTCAGGTAGGTCTATTCTCGCCAACTCGCCGCCAAGTCGTCTTTCGACAAATTCCTATTGCGATCCAGCGTTGAGTTGCACTTCGCCCCATCAGCGTGTCCAGCCTCGCAGTCCAGAGCAGAATTGTATGAGCGCAAACAACAGCACCAATCTTACAGAACATTGGGAAAGCGCTCATGTTTGCCCCAATTGCCAGTACGTCATCAATCTCGCAGACATCGATATGAGGGCGATCACGACAGGAATAGTGTTATGCCCCCAGTGTGAATGGGCGGGGAAAATTGAAATCCAGATTGTCGGTGGAAGCAGCCCGCAGCTTGGAAGCAAAGAGAATTAGGGAGTCAAACAGATATCGGAAGTGTGAGCTGGCGGTAGGCGCTGACTTCTGAAATCTTACGCATGAATGACCGCACGAGTTCGCTCGCAACCTTAGAATCGTCGTCAGCACGAGAAACCAGGTACGTACGAAGCCGTAGTTCTGGTTCTGCGAGTGGCCGAATGGTCACCCCATTACGGGCCATGAGCAGTGCTCCAGCTTTTACCAAGAACGCAACAGCCGAGTTGTCAGCGACAAAAGGAAACGCCTCTTCGGGAGCCGTTACATGCTGAACACTTGCTGGTTTCACATGAAGCCGTTCTGCAGTGTCGAGTATTGAATCGTACAACGAAGAATGCAATTTCCGTTCAAACAGTATCCACTTACGATTATTAAGGTCAGCCATCGAAACCGATGGCTTGCACGCAAGTTCGTCTCTACGAGCCATCGCGATATAAAACGGGGACTCAGCAATTAGAAGCTGTGTGAGTAGCGCCGATTCGGGAGGTTCGTTCGCAATTACTAAGGACAAGACGCCATCAAGGAGATCGTGGACAAGATCAATCGAGTATTGACTTGCCAATTCGATCCGCAGCTTGGGATACAGCGGGAGGCTTATAGAAAGAAGAGTCGAAGTCAAGAACGGATCAGTGTATGGTGAGCGCCCGACATGAAACGGCACGTCAACGTTTTGCATGACAGCTTTTGCTGCCTGAACCGCTCTCTCTCCATAAAGCAACGACAGTCTGGCTTGCTGGACGTAAGCTCGTCCGGCATCGTTCAGGGTGACATTCTTGCGGCTACTGCGGTTGCGAACGAAGAGTGGACTACCCAGAATCGATTCGAGATCTTGGATGTTTTTGGTCAGCATCGGTTGACTTATACGGAGCTTCCGAGCTGCCCGTTGATAATGAAGCTCTTCAGCCAAAGCAATGGCCGATTCCATCAGTTTTGTTTCGTTTCGCAGCATACGGGCGCTCCCATGAACTCCGAGGAAATGGGATGGGACGAGCGCAGCCGTGCGTAATGCGGTGTAGAAGGAAACGGATGAGCGCAAACGTCCCACCGCTGAAGCAATGGTGGAATTAGATGCAGTCAGCTCGAAAAACGTATACGGAAAAGAACTTATTCCTCCTGTTGATAAGTAGGTCGTCGTTATGAATTGGACACAGCGAACGGTCTTGGGCAATCGTCGGAGCACTGTACGTTATCTCAGCCCTGGATCGACATCGGGGCCGCCCCAACGGAAGGTTCCATGCTCTCAGCCACGAAGCCACAGCCGCGCATTCTCTCCAATTCTTCGTTCGAGCCCCTGCTTGATCTCCATGAGGCTGCTTCCGTTTTGGGGATGCACTGGAAGACGCTGGAAGGCAAAGCGCGGCAGCATGAAGTACCCGCCTTCAAGGTAGGAAAACGCTGGAGATTCCGACTTTCTTCCTTGAATTCATGGCTGGAGAAGGGCCTAAAATCGAATACAACTGATCGGGCCGCTGTGACTAGACAGGAGCAACATCCTTGAAGCACACACGGCAACGTTACCAACGTGGCTATCTGCGGCGAGTGCCGCGAGCCAACAACAAGTCGGCCTGGGAGTATCGGTACGCGGACCCCCAGACCGGCAAGGAAAAGTCCATGTATTTCAGCACAGAGCAGTTTCCAACGCAGACCGCGGTCGAGCGGCACTTGGAATCCTTTGTGCTTCAACTTAACTCTGACAACCCGACGTTAGCCGTCCAAGAGCCCACCTTCGATGCGTTGCTGGATCGGTTCATACGGGAAGAGCGCCTGCTTGAAATCAAGAAGGTCCGACCGGGGGAATCCTGCGACAACGTAGGCGAGTTGAGCTATTCGACCGCCAGCTCCTACCTGAGCGTCATCAAGCGTGTGCGTGCGAAATGGGGAACCCATCGTATCGCTCGCGTGAAGCCGATGCACGTACAGGAGTGGCTCCGGGGACTCGAAGCTGCACCCAAGACCAAAGGACACATCAAGGCTGTCATACATCGCTTGTATGAGAAAGCCATGCTGTGGGAGATGGTCGAATGGCAGCGGAATCCGATGGAGCTGGTCGAAATCAAGGGCATCAGCAAACGTCGGAAACGTCCGGTGATCCTCACCGTGGAGCAGTTCTTTTTGATGCTTCCATTGATCCCGCAACCTTACCGCACTATGGTCCTTCTCGCGCAGTGCTCGGGCCTTCGCGTCGAGGAGGTTCTGGCAGTCGAAAAGCCAGACATCCACTTCGAGAAGCTGAGTATGCAAATCGTGCGAGCCGTCGTGCATGGTCGGGTGAAGCTGGTGAAAACGGAATACTCAGAAGACGAATTGCCCCTCGACCCGGATCTGGCTTCCGTTCTGCTCGACTTCATTCGTGAAGCCGAGCGCGAGGCTCTAGCCAAGCTGGGGGACGAGGGTGCCGGGATTGTAGAGTCGGACCTGCTCTTCGTCAGTCCCATGACGGGACGACACTTCCACGCCTCGCCGATTGGACAGGACTACATCCGTCCTGCCGGTTGCTGTCTCGTGGATTGTCCCAACTGCGGGGCAGTCGCAGGAGAGTGGTGCAAGACCGATTTTCCCGTTCCGAACGGGAAGCGCCTGCCGCTGCATGACGAGCGGTGGGATGCTGCCGGCAAATACGGCAGCATCGGATGGCACACCTTCCGGCATACCTACAGGTCCTGGCTGGATGACACCGGAGCACCGATGGGAGTGCAGCAGAAGCTCATGCGGCACGCCCAAATCTCGACCACGATGAACGTCTATGGCAACGCGCTGATGGAGTCAAAGCGGGAAGCTAATTCGGCTGTCGTAAGCAAGCTATTTAGGAAGGCATAACTCATGCGAAAAGGTGCCCAAAAACAACCCAACCCGGCGGAGCAAATGTGGCTGCTCTTACACCGGGTTATTCCGGGTTGGCGTTTTCGCTAATTGGTTGCGGGGGCAGGATTTGAACCTGCGACCTTTGGGTTATGAGCCCAACGAGCTACCGGGCTGCTCCACCCCGCACTTTTGATATTAGACCTGTTCGAGGTTGTGGTCAAATGGCCGCACTGGTGGCTCTCGCCAGGCCGCCGGGGATGAGGGAAGTTTTCGCATGGCATCGAGTCGGTTGCAGTAACTTTTACCGTGAAGTTGAGTCTGTATCGAGTGAGAGTCAAAGCCTGCGTGGAATCAATTGCAGGCAAGGCGCTCGGAGGAGTGTACATGCACGTATCCGTGACAACCCGGAGCCTCATCCGGACCCTTACCCTCACTGCACTTGTGAGCCCTGCCGCCCTGCTTGCTCAGGCAAGCTCTGCCGTTCCCTCAACCCCCGATGCCCAGGTTGAGGCCAATGTGTTGAAGGCGCTGGCCAGCAATCAGCAACTTGCAGATCAGAGAATTACAACCACGACCGTCTATGGCACAGTCACGCTGACTGGCGTAGTCAAGGATGAGCCCACGCGGGTGCTGGCAGAGACGCTGGCCTCCCGGGCGCAGGGGGTTCAAAAGGTGGTTGACGAGTTGACGCTGGCGACTGACCCGCCCGCACCGGCAGCGCAGCCGGCAGGCACGGGATCGCAGTCGCCGCAGCCGCTTTCGGTTCCTCCACTGGCCCCGTCGCAGTCGGCAGCGCAGCCCCAGCCCGTGCCGCAGCAGGCCACAGCCCCGCGCCCGGCCACGATTGAGCGATCTGCGCCGGGCAATTACGCTGCAGGTCAACAGGCTGGCATGGCGGTCACCATCCCCAGCGGAGCCCTGGTTCGGGTGCGGATCAACGAAGGAATCGATACCCGGCACGGCCAGCCGGGCACCCTCTTTGACGGCATCGTGCTCAACGATGTGGTTGCCAACGGCGCGGTTGCGATTCCGCGCGGTGCTGCCGTGCAGGGAACTGTGGTGGATGTGAAGAGTTCAGGGGCTATCAGTGGCCGAGCGCACCTCGCCCTGCAACTGACGCAGGTGACCCTGGGCGGCCAGGTGTACCCGGTGGTCTCAGACCAGTGGACGCACGAGAGTGCAGACAAGTCTGGCCAGACGGTGAGCAGTGCGGTGGGCCTGGGTGCGATGGGCGCCATCATCGGTGCCATCGCCGGCGGAGGACCGGGTGCCGCGATCGGTGCCGTGGCCGGCGGGGCAGCAGGTGTGGGAGCCTCGGCAGCTACCTCGCGCAACAACACTTATGTCCCGGCTGAGGCGATTCTGACCTTCCACCTGACCCAGCCCGCTCCCGTCGTAACGGTCTCGCAGGCGGAGATGGATCGGCTGGCTCATAGCGTTGCACCGGCTGGCCAGCCCATGCAGCGCCGCCAGCCACCGCCTCCATACTTCTATCCACACCCTGTCTTTTATCCTGCGCCGTATTAGGCAGGGGCAGGGCAGGCAAGGGCAGCACGCATCGGCTGACGGATCAATCCGCCAGCCGATGTGAATTTGGGCGGAGCGTCATTTATACTGTTGGCTTGCCCGTGCCAATGGCCTGCTGGTGCATTTTGAACCGTCAGCCACGCCGCGCAAAAAACTCCGGGCAAGCGGTCAACGTCGGCATGACGCTACTCCGCGCCACAAAGGTCTTACGTTCAGCATGATCCGCATTCTGCAGCAGAACAATCGCTTTACTAAGGTACTTTTCGCCATCATCATCGGTGCCGCAGTGGTCACGATGGTCATCACGCTCGTCCCGGGCATCTTTGACAACTCGGCTACTGGCGATGCCAGTGTGTACGCCACAGTGCGGGAGCCGGGCCTGCTGGGCCGCTTCTCCGCAGGTGGCACGCCTGTGCTGGCGGCAGAGGTCAACCAGTGGGCGCAGCGTCAGCTCCAGCAGCAGCGACTGCCGGACTTCCTGCTGCCCTATATGACGCAGCGCGCCGGCATGATGCTGGTGCAGCGCGCCATTCTGAAGCAGGAGGCGGATCGCCTTGGGCTGCAGGTAAGCGATGCGGACCTGCTGCACGAGCTGCAGACCGGCCCATTTGCGCAGTACCTCTTTCCTAATGGCACCTATGTCGGTGACGACGCCTACATCAACTTCGTGCAGTCCGCCTTCCAGACCTCGCGTGCCGACTTTGAGAGCCAGGTGAAGGGCGACATGGAGCTGAACCGTCTGCAGGCGCTCATCACCGGCGGCGTGACCGTCTCAGACAATGCCGTGCGCGATGCCTATCGCATCCAGGGCACCAAGGTAAAGTTTGACTACGCCGTGGTCTCCGGCGACGACATCCGCAAGACCATCAACCCAAGCGACGACGAACTGCAGGCCTTCTTTAAGCAGAATGCCGCGCGCTACGCCAATGCCGTGCCGGAGACGCGCAAGATTGAGTATGCGTCGTTTGACGCATCGAACTTGCCCGGTGGCAGGCCGCAGGTGTCGGACGCTGAGTTGCAGGCGTACTACAACCAGCACCAGGATCAGTTCCAGGTGAAGGAGCAGGTCAAGGTTCGGCACATCCTCATCCAGGTGCCGGCGGGTGCCGACGCCAAGACCGACGCAGCGGCCAAGGCCAAGGCGGAGGACCTGCTGAAGCAGATCAAGGGCGGTGCCAACTTTGCTGATCTGGCCAGCAAGAACTCGGATGACCCAGGCAGCAAGGGCCAGGGTGGCGAGCTGGGGTGGCTTGATCGCGGCAAGACGGTGCCGGAGTTCGATAAGGTGGCGTTCAGCCTGAACCCCGGGCAGACCTCCGATGTGGTGAAGACCCAGTTTGGATACCACATTCTGCAGGTTGAGGATAAGAAGACTGCGCACATGCAGCCGCTGGCGGAGGTGAAGCCGGAGATTGTTCCGGTGCTGGAGCAGCAGAAGGCTGGCGCCGCGGAGCAGGCCTTTGCCGCGCAGCTGGTGGCCCAGGCCACGCAGCAGGGCATCGACAAGACTGCGGCAGCGCACAATCTGCATGCCGTGACCACGGACTATGTGGCCAAGGATGGCGTGATCGCCGGGCTGGCCGACGGCTCCGCGCTGCTGACTCAGGCCTTTGGCGTCAGCAAGGGCGCAGCTCCCGCGTTCGTCACCACGGGCGATGGCTTTGCCATCTACCAGGTGGTAGACATCAAGCCCGCGCACATGCCGGACTTTGCGGACTACAAGTCGCACCTGCTGGAGGACTACCGCGACCAGCAGCTGCCACAGCTTTTGACCGCACAGCTGGCCAAGCTGGATGACCGTGCCAAGGTGCTGAACGACCTGAAGAAGGCGGCTGCCGAGCTGAAGATTCCGGTCAAGTCCAGCGATCTGGTTGGCCGCGACGGGCAGGTGCCGGAGCTTGGTGCTCTCACCGGACCGGCGGCAGTCGTCTTCAACCTGGCGGTGGGCGCAATCTCCGGTCCGATCAACACGGGCCGTGTGGGTGCGGTGGTAAGCCTGACCCAGAAGCAGGAGCCGACTCCAGAAGACATCGCAAAGAACTTCGCACAGACCCGCGAGCAGTTGCTGAGCGCGCAGCGGGATGAGGTCTTCCGCATCTACGTGGACGACCTGACGCAGAAGTATCAGAAGGCTGGAGCGATTCGCTACTCCAAGCAGGCGACCCAGTCGCCCGCGCCGTTGGGTAGCTAACGCCACAGCGTAACTAGTTGAACTCCGGGCCTGCTCCTTCGCAAATCCAGCGTGGTGCAGGCCCTTTCTGCTGCTCGCGACCGCGTATCATGGGCCATCATCGGTTTTTTTTGAGGAGATTGCGCGCATGAGTGTGGGGCCTGCCAAGTCCGAACGTCTCTCTGGAATTCTGCTCCATGTCACCTCGTTGCCCTCCTATGGCGGCATCGGAGACCTTGGTCCGGCAGCGTACACCTTTGTGGACTTCCTGGTGGCTGCCAAGCAGCGCCTGTGGCAGGTGCTGCCACTCAGCCCCACGGGGTACGGCAGCTCACCGTACTCGGCGCTCTCGGCCTTTGCGGGCAATCCGTTGCTGCTGAGTGTGCAGCACCTGGAGCGCGATGGCTGGTTGAGCGGCGAGCAGATTGCCGGGTTGCCAGGCAACAGCGGGCCCGCTGACTTTGCAGAGGCCACGCGGTGCAAGCTGCCTGTCATTGAGGCAGCAGCCAGTAACTTTCTCCATCGCGCTTCGCCAGATCAGCGGGCGGAGTATGAGCAGTTCTGCCAGGGCAACCAGTACTGGCTGGCCAGCTACGCTTTGTTCAACGTGCTGCGTCGGGAGTTTGGCTATGTCTGCTGGGCAGACTGGCCCACCGAGCTGGCACAGCGCCAGCCCGCGGCCCTGGCGGAGGCACGCGCACGGTACGCGCACCAGGTCGAGATCGAGCAGGTCATTCAGTTCCTGTTCCATCAGCAGTGGTCCGCGCTGCGGCAGTACTGCCACCAGCACGAGATCACGATCCTTGGCGATGTCGCCATCTTTGTGAACTACGACAGCGCCGACGTGTGGGCTAATCCGGAGATCTTTGACCTGGACGATTCCGGGCGGCCGCTGCATGTCTCCGGCGTGCCACCGGATTACTTCTCGGCCACCGGACAACGCTGGGGTAACCCGCTCTATCGCTGGGATCTGCTGGAGCAGCGCGGCTTTGACTGGTGGGTGGAGCGCGTGCGCCGGTCACTGGCGCTCTACGACTCCATTCGGCTGGATCACTTCCGCGGCTTCGAGGCGTACTGGTGCATCGACGCCGCCGAGGAGACAGCGATCAACGGCACCTGGGTCAAAGCACCCGGCCAGCAACTGTTCGCGCGCCTGCGGCAGGTCTTTGGCCAGCTGCCGTTCCTGGCAGAGGACCTGGGTGTCATTACTCCAGAGGTGGACGCGCTGCGCGAGAGCTTTGGCCTGCCGGGCATGCGTGTGCTGCAGTTTGGCTTCTCTGACCGTGGCGCGCACATGCATCTGCCGCACCGGTTTGTGCCGAACTCGGTGGTCTATACCGGAACCCACGACAACAACACCACGCTGGGCTGGTGGCGCGACGACGCCTCTGCGGCTGAGCGGACCAACCTGCAAACGTATCTGCAACCGATTGAGCATGACGGACAGATTGTGTGGACGATGGTGCGCGCGGCGGCGCGGTCTGTGGCCAACTGCTGCATCTTCCCGCTGCAGGACATCCTGCACATCGGCTCCGAGGGGCGCATGAACGTGCCCGCTGCCAGCACCGGCAACTGGGCCTGGCGCTTCCACCCGGACGCATTGCACCCGGATTTTGCCAGTCAGCTGGCGGCGATCACCGAGGTGACGGACCGCGATGGCTACGTGCCGCCCGCACCCCAAAGTGATGCCGCGCATGATTAGCGCATGATGAGCGGCACGATGCACCGCACGATTAGCGGCACCATGCATCGCCCGCCTGAACCGGTTAGACTACTTGCAGCATCATCTATTCAGGAGCGTTCATGCCTCTCTCTGGCGAAGCCATCCGTACCATGAATTACGTTGACGATATCTCTGTAACCATTCGCCGCATTCTGGCCGTGCTGCCCTCGCTCAGCGAGGAGGAGCGTCAGCGCGTCGCGGACCACATCAAGGCCGCCGACCCCAGCTTTGAGGCAGTCATGGCAGCCGTCCACGGAGCCAAGTGAGCTCCCAGCAGACAACGCCGGGCTTCCGCCGCGTAGCCGTCATCGGCGCGGGTGTGGCCGGGCGGGGCTTTACGCGGCTCTGCCTGCAGGCTGGCCTGCAGGTGGTGCTGGAAGATGTGATGCCCGCGAATTTGCGCCGTGCGGAGCAGGACTTTGCGACCATGGCCGGCCTGGAGCTGGTCTCAACCGTGGAAGATGCGGTGCGCGAGGCCGATATCGCCTTTGATTTCGTGCCGGACGAGTTGGAGTCCAAGCTGGAGATCTTCTGCATGATCGATCGCATGGCTCCGCCGCGCACGGCGCTGTGTACACCCTCCACGGCGCAGAGCATTACCGACCTCGCCTCCTGCGTCTATCGGCCTGACCGCTGCTTTGCTGTGCGCGGGCCGCTGCGTGCCGAGTCTACCCTGCAACTCCTCTACCCCGCCTCTGCCAGCCCGGCGATCTTAGCTGCCACACGGCAGCTGCTTGAGGCGCTCTCTTTCGTCATCGACCTCCAGCCGGACAACGACGTTCCGGCGCTCGTCAAGAACCTTCCCCTGCCGCTGACCTCCACCTCCTAAGCGCGGGGAACCGTTCCCAACTGCCGTGCGTATCCCATAGCGCAGCCGTGCAGCCAGGAGACAACCGCATGCGAGTCCTTCTCGACATCCTTCGACAGGTCTTTGACTCCATCACGGCGAACAAGCTGCGGTCCTTCCTGACCATGTTTGGCATCGCCTGGGGGGTGGCCTCGCTGCTGTTGCTCATCGGCCTGGGCGAGGGCTTTCGCTCCGGCCAGCGGCGCAGCCTCTCCGAGCTCGGGCAGGACGTCATCATGATGTGGGGCGGCACCATTCCTGCGCTGCCCAACCAGCACACCGGCCTCATTCCATACAAGCTCACTCTCAGCGACGCCAACGCCATCCGCAGCCGTGCCGCGCACGTGCGTGACGTCACGGCACTCGTCAACCGGGGCGATATCAAGCAGGTCAGCGAGTTCTCCTCGGCAGGCGGCGCGGTGATGGGCATTGAGGCAAACTACCCGCACATTCGGAACCTGCCCCTGGCCCAGGGCCGCTATTTGGACGGCGAGGACGAACGGCAGCGCCGCCAGGTCGTCGTCCTGGGGCAGAAGAATCATCAACTGCTGTTCTCCGGGCATCCGGCGATTGGTGCGTACATTACGCTGAACGGCTATCGCTTCCAGGTGGTTGGTGTCGCGGCGCACGTGGGGCGCGGCAACGATGATGGCGACAACCAGAAGGTGTACATCCCGCTCTCCACCATGTTGCAGCTCTTCCCGCTCAAGGGCGACAACATCCCGGCCGACTCGGTCTCGTCGATCCAGTATCAGCCGCTCTCCGAGGACCTGAACGAGACCGCCAAGGCCGAAGTGCATCGCATTGTTGCGGAGCGGCACGGCTTTGACGCGAGCATGAAGGAGGCCTTTGAGGAGTGGGATACCATCAAGAGCGCCCGCACCGTGGGCATCATCTTCACCGCGATGGATATCTTTCTGGGCGGCGTGGGTGTCGTCACGCTGGCGCTCGGCGCGGTCGGCATCATCAACATCATGCTGGTCACGGTGACGGAGCGCACCAAAGAGATTGGACTGCGCAAGGCCCTGGGTGCGACCAACCGCAGCATCATGGCGCAGTTCTTCCTGGAGGGCATGATGCTGACAGCCATCAGCGGAGCCATCGGCGTGGGGGGTGCAGGGCTGCTGATGTACATCCTGGGCCAGCGCCTGGGCAACAACGACATGGGCTTCGATCCGCCCACGCTGGTGCCCTGGTCGGCAGCGATCGCGCTCACCACCTTGACCCTTTGCGGAGTCGCCTCCGGCTTATACCCTGCGTATCGTGCCGCCAGCCTGGAGCCAGTCGAAGCTCTGCGAAAGGAGTAGCCCGGAATGTTGCGAGACATCTTCTCTCAGGCGCTGGAGGCCATGCGGCACAACCTTCGCCGCACGGCCATCACCATCCTCGGCATGGCCTGGGGCATTGCGACCGTGGTGCTGCTGCTGGCCTATGGCGCCGGCTTCGGGCGCGCGTTTGAGACGATCTTTGCCCAGTGGGGCACCAACATGATCGGCGTCTTCCCCGGCCGCACCAGCGAACAGGTGGGCGGCACCAAGGCGGGCGTGCCCGTTCGCTTCCAGATGGACGACGTCGAGTACCTGCAGGAGACTGTGCCCGGTGCGATTCACGTCGCGCCGATCTACTACAAGGACTCCTGCACAGTGCAGAACGAGTTGCACACCTACACGTGGAGCGTGCAGGGCATCGTCCCGGAGATTGCGCTGATTCAGAACATGCCGGTCGCCGAGGGGCGCTTTATCTCGGCCAGCGATGTGCAGCAGCGGGAGCACGTGGCTGTCATCGGCTCTGAGGCAAAGACGAAACTCTACTCCGGCGCCTACGCCCTGGGCCAGACCATACGCGTCAACGGCGTGGACTTCACCGTGGTGGGCGTGCTGCAGGCCAAGATGCAGGAGGGCGATGACAACGTCAACCGGATCATCTACATCCCCTTCAGCACCATGGGCGACTTGAAAGACACCAAGTACATCGATGGCATCTGGATGAGCTACAACGGCAACCATGAGGCCGTACAGCAGGCGCTGCGCAACGCCCTGGCCACGCAGCACGGCTTCCACGCATCGGACCATAACGCCGTCTATGTTGCCGACATCATGCAGCAGCTCTCCCAGTTCCGAATCATCTCGCTGGGGCTACAGGCCTTGTTGCTGTTCATCGGAGCGCTCACGCTGGGCATCGCCGGCATTGGCCTGATGAACATCATGCTGGTGAGCGTGCAGCAACGCACCCGCGAGATCGGCGTTGAGAAGGCGCTCGGCGCGCGCCGCCACCACATCCTGCTGCAGTTCCTGGCCGAGGCCATGGTCATCACCGGAGCCGGCGGTGTGGCCGGCGTGCTGTTGGCCTACGCCGTGGCCAAGTCCATTGGCTCCATTACGTTCTACAGTGCCATCGCGAGCAACGGCCAGGCGGCAGATATCCATCTGCTCATCTCGCCGCTCTCGGTGGTGGCCGCTACGGTCATTCTGGTGGTGGTGGGCACAGTCAGCGGCATGATTCCAGCCATCCAGGCCGCTAACCTGGACCCCATTGAGGCCCTGCGCTACGAGTAGTCGCGTGGCGCGCTGTGCTGCGCTTAGTTGTCGGTGTCCTGCCGCTTGTAGGGCTTCTGCATCAGGGCGCGCGCCTCATTCACGGCACCCTGCGTGTTGTCATTGGTCTGCACGGCCAGTCGATACTCGTTCACAGCGCGGTCCCGCTGCCCGGTCAGGTCAAAGATGCGACCCAGCTCGATATGACTCCAGACCTCCACCCAGCGTGGGTCGCCGTCGCCGCGCAGTGCATCGCGGAAGGAGTTGGCTGCGGACTGGTAGTTGCGCTGCATAAAGAACACCTCGCCGATGCGGTAGGAGGCGAGCGAACTGGTCTTATTCACGTCCAGCGCCTTCTGGTACTCCACCAGCGCTGCCGTCAGGTCTCCCTGCGCCACCTGCTGCTGTCCGCGCAGTACGGCCACGCGCACGGCCAGGTCCGGGGTACTCTTGAGCACCCAGTTCTCCGGATCGATACTGATGCGGCGCGGACGCCCGAAGGTTTCCACCGTAAAGCTGGAGTCGGTGCCGCTTACATCCACCCGGCGAATCTCGGTCTTGCCATCGGTTTCAATCCGCAACTCGACCGGCATGCGGAAGAGGTCGAGGTCCTGGCTGATGGAGCCGATGGTGCGGAAGCCTTTGCTGTTGCCCAGTCTGAAGACCGTGTACTTGTTGTTGAAGGTCGGGGCCCCGGTGCCATCCAGCCACTGCGAGAAGAATGGCGTCAGCTCCAGGTGTGACTGCGCCTCGGCGACCGACTCCACATTGGAGGTCTTGACCGGCTTATCGGTGTACTGCGACAGCAGGCCGCGCAGAAAACGTGTGAAGGCCTCGTTCCCCATCTCCCAGCGCAGCATATGGAAGACCATGGCGCCCTTTTCGAGCGTCATGGACTGAAACTGCGGCGAAAAAGGGTCCAGCCGACCCAGGGTCGTCAGCGGCTCCGTATCATAGGCCAGCGCGCCAGCCTGCACGTCGGTCACCGCGCTCTGAAACGCGCTTCGCCCGGCCGAGTCCTCGAGATACATCAGCTCCGCGTAGCGCGACATGCCGTTGGTGATCCATGCGTCGTTCAGCGTAGCGGGTGAGATCTCGCTGCCCCACCACTGGTGAGCCAGCGTATTGCTCAACAGACGCTGGCTGTTGTGGTCCACGATCCGTCGTCCTGCGATGGCTGCAATCTCTGGCGCCCAGGCCGCCGCGACGGAGTCATCGGGCAGCTCCACAATGTCGATCCGGTCGGCCTCAGCTTCGCCAAACGTCGAGGTCATGAACTCGAACTCGCGCCCGGCCTGACGCAGAAAGTCCAGCGCACCCGCCTTGTGCGGCTCCGTCACGTAGATGTGCATGTTGTGCAGGCCACCCTCGCTCACCGGCTCCACAAACTTGCCCGCTACGATCGTGCCGGGGAAGCCTGGCTTCTTCCAGTTGAAGGTGTACTCGGTGCGGTTGTCGGGCAGGCTCTTGTGTCCCTGCGGCCCGCTCCCAACCACGCGCTCATCCGAGGGCACACGAATGTGCAGCTCTGCGGTGAACCGGTTGGTGAACAGGCCGACCATGGGGAACCAGCGCCCGGGGTAGAGCAGGATGCTCACCGGATCTTCCACCGCAGCCAACTTGATGCCATCCACCGGGCTGGTCTCCGCGCCCTTCAGCAGGCCGCTGTACTCAAAGTGAAACGTCGTGCTGGTGCCCTTGGCCAAGGGCTCATTCAGGCTGATCCGCACGGTCGAGTTGGTGCTGAGCCGGTCGGTCTGCAATGCGCTGCCCTTGGCGTCCGTCAGCTTGTTGATCTGCAGGCCGTTGTTCAGCTCAAAGGTCGCGGTGGTCAGGTCCTCCAGCGCGGTAAAGGTCACGTCTGCCGTTGCGCTCAGGCGGTTCACCTGCGGGTCCAGGTCGGCCTGAATCACGTACCCTGTCACCTGCAGCTGCGGTCGGGCCGGGGCAGCCCAGGCTGCTGTCGCTGTCATGGTCAGTGCTGCCAGCAGCACACCTCGACCTACCTGCATCCAACTCCGCACTTCCGGCACCCGCGAACGCATACTGGCTCGTACCCTCAATCGTTGTCTGGTCTCTCTCATCCTACAGCCGTCGCTCCGTTAGACGTTGCCGGGTTGCTTTCGGACTGCGACACGCTCGGCCGCGCGCAGGAATCCTTCCACAGTGTCACAAACCCGCTCGATCGGGTTTGACTCCGCAGGCTGCAGCCGGGCCCGTACCTCGGCCAGATCGGCCAGCATCTGCCGCCGGGCAGGGGAGTCCTGCAGCAGGGGAAGCAGGGTTGCGGCCACCTGGGCGCCCGTGAACCGCTCCTGCAGCAACTCCGGCACCACACGTCGTCCTGCAATCAGATTCACCATGGCGATGGGCAGGTTGCCATCCTCGTCCGCTGGCGCAGGAATCTCGGCCGGGTACCGCACCAGCCGCCTGGCCGCCTGGTAGGTGAGCCGAGACACCCGGTAGACCACCACAAACGGATTGCCGATCACGGCCGCCTGCACGGTGGCTGTGCCGCTGGCCACCACGCTGCCGCGCGCGTGGTGCAGGGCTGCGCGCGCATCGTCTACCAGCGTGACCACGACACCGCCCAGCAGCCCGGCCACAAACTCACTTGGCAGGGTAGAGGCCACCGGCAGCAGGTACTGGTAGCCCGGGCCCAGCGCCTGGGCAGCGGTCAGCATCTCCGGCAGGTTGGCCAGCACCTCTTTGCGCCGACTGCCCGGCAGCAGTGCCACCCACGGTCGGTCGGCGTCCAGGCCGTAACGCTGGGCGAACTCCTCGCGGCTGCTCGTGGGCAGCGGCAGCTCGGCCAGCGGATGCCCCACAAACTCTGCCCGTACGCCGCGGGCACGGTAGAACTCCTCCTCGAAGGGGAAGATCACCATCATGCGATCGACCCGCTCCTGCACCCAGCGCAGGCGGCCGCGCTTCCACGCCCACAGCTGCGGGCTTACAAAGTACACCACCGGAACCTGCAGCGCCTTCAGCTTGCGCGCCAGCCGCAGATTCACGTCCGGAAAGTCGATGAGCACCGCCACCGCGGGCCGCTGTTGCTGCAGCGCCCGCACCAGCCGACGGTACTCGCCATAGATGTGCGGCATGTGCCGGATCACCTCGGTGATGCCCATGACGGCAACATCCTCGGCCCGGACGACGCGCTCCATGCCCGCCTCAGCCATCTCCAGCCCGCCTAGGCCGAAGCCCTGTACGGCAGGCAAGCGCCGCTGCAACTCGCGCAGAATCATTGCGCCGTAGTGGTCGCCGCTGGCCTCGCCGGCCGAGAGAAATACCTTCACTGCTTCGCTCCTGTCCGTTCCTCCAGTGTAGAGTCTTCTCAGGTTCACCGGATGCCGGCCGCTCTGCGAAAACTCGTGCATGCCACGCTGGTTCGACATCCCGGAGATCTGGGCTGGACCGTTGCCGTTCTTCCGTTTGACCCGGCCGTGACGTGGAAGCAGATGGTGCGCGCACGCGTCTGTGTCGAGATCGCCGGCGAGGTCTTTCGCACCTCGCTGTTTCCCATGCCGGGGCAGAAGGCTCGTTGCCTGGTGGTGAACGGAAAGATGCAGCAGGCCGCCGGAGCCGGGCTCGGTCAGTCGATCGAGTTCGTGATCTACCCGGACCTCGAAAAGCGCGATCCTGAGATGCCCATGGAGCTGGCAGGACTGCTGAAGCAGGAGAAGGTGCTGCTGCGGTGGTATGGCCAACTGAGCGACACAACCCGCGACCAGATAGGCAAGTGGGTGGAGGCCGTGAAGTCGCCGGAGTCGCGCCAACGCCGCGCCCGGCAGATGGCAGAACGCCTGATGCTGGCCATGGAGAGCGAGCGCGAGACGCCGCCCATTCTGGAGGCCGCCTTTCGCCGGATACCGTCAGCACGCGCTGCCTGGCAGGCTTTGACTCCGGTGCAGCGTCGCGGTCATCTGCTGGGCATCTTCTACTACCAGACCCCGGAGTCGCGCGAGAAGCGCACCGCACAGGCCATTGCCGACGCGCTGCACCGCGCAGCCAAGGCTGATGCAGGCCACAACAATGAGGGCGACTGAACTGCGCGCCTAGGCTGGCTGCGTCGTAGCGATCTGGGGCGCGGCCTCGCCGACGAGCTCCTGATCCTTGTACTGCAGCTGATACAGCTTCCAGTAGAGCCCACGGCGTGCCAGCAGCTCCTGGTGGCTGCCGCGCTCGCGCAGGTGGCCCTTGTGCATCACCAGAATGGTGTCTGCCCTCTGAATGGTGGAGAGTCGATGCGCGATGAGGATTGAGGTGCGTCCGGTGATCATCTTGGAGAGTGCGGCCCGTACGCGCAGTTCGGTGTCGGTATCGACCGATGAGGTCGCCTCGTCAAGGATCAGGATGCCCGGCCGGTGAGCCAGGGCACGCGCAAAGCTGATGAGCTGCTTCTGCCCGGTGGAGAGAGTCGCGCCGCGCTCGCGGACCGGCTCTGCAAAGCCGCCCGGCAGCGTGCGGATAAACTCCCCGATGTTCACGTCTTCGGCGGCCTGCTCCAGTTGCTCGTCGGTGATCCACTGCGAGCCGAGCCGGATATTCTCCGCGACGGTTCCGGTGAACAGGAAGGGATCCTGCAGCACCACCCCGAAGCGGCGCCGCAGTGCCTGCAGGTCCTGCTGCCGCACGTCTACGCCATCTACCAGAATGCTGCCGTGCTGGATGTCATAGAAGCGCATCATCAGCGCGGTGATCGTGGTCTTGCCTGCGCCCGTATGGCCCACAATGGCAGCGGTCTCATCCGGCTCCACCACAAAGCTGACGCCGCGCAGAATCCACTCGATCTCAGTCATCGCATCCAGCTCGGCAGGAGTTGCCGAGGCGATGCGGTGCTGCTGCTCTGCACTCAGGCGCTGGTAGGTGAACCAGACCTCGCGGAACTCCACCCGGCCAGAGGAGTCGCCAGCCTGCGGATGCGCCGGAGCGACGATCTCGGTGCCGGTGTCCAGCAGCTTGAAGACGCGCTCTGCCGCAGCCATGGCTGCCTGCAGAATGTTGTACTTGTCGCTGAGGTCCTGAATGGGCCGGAAGAACCGTTGCGCGTACTGGATGAACGCGATGAGCACGCCGACCGTGATGGTGCCGAAGATGCCCGGGGCATTGCCGCCACGCAGAGCCGCAGGCAGTGCCGCCTGAAAGGCCAGGTTGTGCAGGACCGCACGGCCGCCCTGCCAGATGACCAGCGCCATCGCCAGAGAGCTGAGAAACTCCACCACCGGGTAGTACACCGCGTAGGCGAAGATCGCGTCTGTCCAGGCGATCTTGTTGTCCATATTCACGGCTGCGAAGTCCTGAAAGGCGCGGCGCTCGCGGTTGAATAGCTGCACGACCGCCATGCCGGAGACGTACTCCTGCGTGAAGCTGTTGATCTTGGCCGTCGCAGCGCGCTGCCGCCGGTAGCTCTCCCGCACAAACCGCCGGAAGATCTTGGTGACATACAAAATGGCCGGGATGACGATCAGCGCCAGAATAGCCAGCGGCCAGCTCATACGCAGCATGATGAGCACAATGAAGGCCAGGATAAAGACATCCTCAAAGATGGCCAGAACGCCCGAGGTGAACATCTCGTTCAGCGCGTCAACGTCCGAGGTCACGCGCGTCACCAGCCGGCCCACGGGGTTGTGATCGAAGAAAGCGGGCGACATGCGCTGCAGGTGCCGAAAGATCTGGCTGCGCATATCAAACATGATCTTCTGCCCGGTCCACTGCATCAGGTAGGTCTGCAGGAACTCCAGCCCCAGGGTAAGCAGCAGGGACGCGAGGTAGAGCCCGGCCAGCTGGGTGATGCCCGTATACGGCTGAGGACTCAGGTGGCGGGCCAGCCAGGAGAGATGCTCCCGGTCTTTGCCAGACATGTAGGTGTCGACCGCGACCTTGACCAGGTACGGCCCGGCGACGTCGCTGCCTGCCTTGAAGACAATGGCCGCTGCCGAGAGTCCTGCCTGCAGCTTGTAGGGCCGCAGGTAGGTCAGCAGCCGCCGCATCAGCCGCCCGTCGTAGGCTTTGCCTACGACGTCATCGTCTTGCGCGGGCTTTTTGTCGCTGGCTTTCGCACCAGGGCTGGCGGCCTGCCCGGCCTGGGCAGGCGTTGCCTTGTTGTTATCCGTGGTCTGGGTCTCTGCCATGGGCTCTCGCTACCCATTCTAGATGTTTGAGGGCCCGTTGCGATTCGCCGTTCGTCTGCTTTCCCCGTATCTTTATGCGTTCCGCTACTGAGGCAGACTGCTGAAGGCCGCACCCAGCACGGCACCCTGGCCCGCGGACTGGAGCCAGACCACCAACTGCTGCTGCGAATCACTGTTCGGCGCAGGCGTAATGGCTACGGGAACGCTGGCCGGTTCGCGCCCATCGAAGTGGACCTGCTGCAGTACGCGCACCACGCCCACGTGGTCCAGTCTGCGGCCGCTGTTCTCGCCCCGGGTAACCGCAGTGGTGGCAGCGGGGTCTACCAGCGCGGCATACAGCTCCGCATGCGCAGGCACCGCTGGAACCCTCACCGTCGCCACTACCTTGCCCTGTTGCCGGCCGACAGCAGAGAGGACGAGCGGAGTCTGGCTGGCGTGCGCAGCCGCCGCTACTGCCTGCAGCGCACGGCGCTCGTTATTGCCCACAAACTCCTCACGCCCTGCCACCACCATCTGCGGTGTGTAGTTGGACTCCAGCCCAAAGCGAACGCGATACCGCGACTGCCGCGCCGTGAACTCGCCGGAGGAGAAGCGGTCGCGCCAGCCCAGAGAGTCCCAATAGTCCACGTGCTCGCCCAGCGCCACGATCCAGGCACCAGCCACCGGCTGCTGGCGCGCCAGCCTGGCCAGCAGCGCGTCGGCCGGCGGACAACTCGAGCAGCCCTCTGACGTGTACAGCTCGACGATCACCGGCACGCGGCCCTGCCCGGGGGTGACCTGATTGCTGGCTTGGCTGCTGGCTTGGTTGCCGGCCTGGTCACCGCCAGGCTTAGCGCCTGCTGGCCGGGCTGTGGCCCAGACGACGGCGGCCAGGCCGAGCAGTGCCATCGCCACCAGCAACGCGCGTTGTATGCTTCGCTGCGGCATCGTGTCTCCTCCCTGCGCCGCATCTGACGCTCGCCGTCGCGGTTTGGATACACACCAACCTCCTGCACCCGCATCGTCCCTCCACCAGCGTGAAACAATACAAGGGCAGCTATGACCGATACCCTCGGCCTCTACATCTCGGTCCCGTTTTGTCGCGCCAAGTGCACATTCTGCAACTTCGCCTCCGGTGTGTTTGCCGACGAACGACTCCAGCAGTATGTCGATCAGCTTTGCGTGGAGATTGCAGCGGCTCCGGCTCGCGCCGCCAGTCTGGGCGCTGTGCTGCCTGATCGGGTGGATACGCTGTACCTGGGCGGAGGCACGCCCAGCCTGCTGCAGCCTGCGCAGGTCTACCAGATCTTCCGCGCCCTGGCCGCCAGCTTTGCGCTGCAGCCGGGGTGCGAGTTCACCCTGGAGTGTGCGCCCGGCCAGCTGCACCCGGAGACGCTGGAGGCGATGCAGCAGCATGGGCTCAACCGCATCAGCTTCGGCGTGCAGTCGTTCGTCGATCGTGAGTCTGCCGCGATCGGTCGCCTGCACACCCGGCAGATCTGCCTGGACGAGATTACCCGGGTGCGCGCCGCTGGCATCGCCAATATCAATCTCGACCTGATCTCCGGACTCCCGCACCAGACAGAGGCAAGCTGGCAGAGCTCGCTGCAGGTCGCCATCGACAGCGGCGCGCCGCACCTCTCGGTCTACATGCTTGAGGTTGACGAGGACTCCCGGCTGGGCCAGGAGGTGCTGGCCCACGGCACCCGCTACGGCGCGGCCGCGCTGCCTACCGACGACCAGTCCGCAGCCTGGTACCAGCAGGCGTGCCAGCAACTGCAGGCCGCCGGTGTGCGGCAGTACGAGATCTCAAACTTTGCCCGCGAAGGTGCCGCCTCCCGGCACAATCTGAAGTACTGGCTGCGCCATCCGTATCTTGGCTTCGGGCTCGATGCGCACTCCATGCTGGAGACGCAGACGGGTGCGGTGCGGTTTGCCAATGCGGACGCGCTGGAAAGCTACGCGCCCATGGTCGAGCGCTCGCCGCTGCCCATGCTGGCGAGCGCCGCCCTGACCGTCGAGGTACTCACCGAAGACCAGGCGTTTGAGGAGAGTCTCTTCCTGGGCCTGCGCCTGACGGAAGGGGTCTGCCTGCAGCAGCTCGCGCGCCGGTTTGGCACCGCCAGGCTGCAGTCGTTGCAGCCCGCGCTGCAGGAGTTGTTCGACGCCGGCCTCCTGCAGCAGACAGGGCAGCGCCTTGCGCTTACCGCAGAAGGGCGTATGCTCTCCAACGAGGTCTTCAGTCGGCTTCTGCTTGCACCGGCTGGTTGAGTGCGACGGCCTCGCTGGCATCGCAACCGCAAGCAAGCACATCTTCGAAGGGGCTCTGAGTCAGATGATTGATCTGCGTAGTGATACCGTGACCCGTCCAACGCCGGCCATGCGTCAGGCGATGGCTGCAGCCGAGGTCGGCGACGACGTCTATGGCGAAGACCCGACGATCAACCGGCTGGAGGAGGCAGCGGCCTCCATCTTTGGGCGTGAGGCCGCGCTCTTTGTGCCCAGCGGCACTATGGGCAACCAGATCGCCGTGCGTCTGCACACGCAGCCCGGGCAGGAGGTACTGTGCGAGGCCCGCGCTCACGTCTACGAGTGGGAGATGGCCACCGCCGCAGCCTTCTCCGGCTGCCTCATCCGCACGGTGGCCGCAGAGCGCGGCATCCTGCACTGGCACCACATCCAGACCGCCCTCGCGCCGCGCCTCTACTACCGAGCGCAGACCGGTCTCCTCTGGATCGAGAACACCCACAATATGGCCGGTGGCACGGTAACGCCGCTGCCCGTGCTGGAAGAGATATGGCAGCAGGCGAAGTCTGTGGGGGTGCCCACCCACTGCGATGGCGCGCGCATCTTCAACGCGGCCGCAGCGCTCAACACGACGGTCGCGCAGCTGACCCGTGGCTTTGACACGGTCATGTTCTGCCTCTCCAAGGGGCTGGCCGCGCCGGTCGGCTCCATGCTGGTGGGCAGCCGCGCGCTCATGGATCGCGCCCGCATCGTTCGCAAAGCACTGGGCGGCGGCATGCGGCAGGCCGGTGTGCTGGCTGCGGCGGGCCTGATTGCGCTGGAGCAGATGCCCTCGCGGCTGTGCCAGGACCACGCCAACGCCCGCCTGCTGGCCGAGACTCTGGCCGCACACCCGGCCGTGGAGTTGGACCTGGCCGGCGTGCAGAGCAACATCGTGCTCTTTCACCTGAAGGGCAACGCCTCCGCCCAGGACCTGGCTGCCACGCTGCGTAAGCACGGCGTTCTGGTCAGCATCACCGGCCCGCATAGCATCCGTCTGGTCACGCATCTGGACGTGGATCGCCCCGCCTGCCAGCACGCCGCAGCCGCCATTACGGCGCAGCTGCATCACCTGGTTTAGCCAGGCGGCATTGCCTCCTAACGATCGCCCTGGTGGATGGTCGGCTTGCTCAGCAGCAGCACCCGCACGGTCGTGCCATGGTCGCTACCGTGGTCTTTGCTCTCGATGGTGATCTGCCCGCCGTGCTTGGTCACGATGCCGCGGCTGACCCACAGCCCCAGGCCCGTACCCTGCTCGCCTTTAGTGGTGAAGAACGGCTCGAACAGGTGGCCGCGGATCGCATCGGGAATGCCCGGGCCATTGTCGGCAATCTCCACCCAGACGCCCTCGGGCATCGGCTGGCCGGTGTGGTCCTGGCCGTCCCGCCCCTGGTCGTCCGGTTGCATGCCCGCCGGTTGCGGCTTCAGGCGGATGATGATCTCCCCGCCCGGCGCAGCCTCCGCCGCGTTGCCGATCAGGTTGGTAAACACCTGCCGCAGCTCCGCAGGGAAGCCCTCGACGAAGATCGCATCCGGCAGCTCGGTCTTGACCGTCGCACACAGGTCGCTGATGCGCCGATCCATCAGCAACAGAATCTCCTGCAGCATTGTGCGCAGGTCGATGCGGACCGGAGATTTGGACTCGCGATACAGCCCCAGCATGGAGCGGCTGATCTGGGTGACGCGGGCCAGCTCCTGCTCCGCCATGGTCATGAACTGCTTTGCCTCGGCCTCATCGCTGCCCGTCCGCATCAGGTACAGCAGGTTGGAGACGGAGTCCAGCGGGTTGTGAATCTCGTGGGCGATGGTGGCGGCCAGCCGTCCTGCAACCACCAGCTTCTCGTTGGCCAGCAGCGCCTCCTGGGTTCGGCGCTCCATGGTCACGTCGCGGAAGACCAGCACCATGCCGGCGATCTCGCGGCGCTTGTTGCGAATCGGCGCTCCCGTCTCGGCAATCGGCGTCCGCGTACCGTTCCGCCGCACCAGCAGCGAGTGGCGGTTCAGGCCCACCACCCGGTCCAGCCGCTTCACCTCGTCCATCGGACTCTCTTCCGGCTGCTGGGTCTGCTCGTTCAAGGTAGGGAAGACCTCAACCAACGGTCGGCCCATCGCATCCTCTTCGCTCCAGTCGGTCAGATCGAGCGCCGTCGCATTCATCATTGAGACTCTGCCCAGCACGTCACAGGCGATGACGCCGTCGCCGATGGAGCTCAGCGTTGCCCGCAACCGCTGCTCGCTGGCAAACAGCTCGTCCGCGCGGCGCTTCAGCATCTCCAGCGAGTCGTTGTACGCGTCGGAGACGTCGTGCAGGCGGCTGCGCATGAAGCCGCCCAGCGCCACACCCAATCCACCAGCCAGCAGAAACAGGCCGATCAGCAGGCGTCGAACCTGTGCGTGCCACAGCTCGATGCGGGCCTCACGGCGACGGCGCGACGTGGCCATGATGGCGTCCAGATCACTGCGGATCGAGTCCATCATCGCCTTGCCGCGCAGATTCATCGCATGGTCTGACTGCACGCCGTGCGCCCTGACCGCAGCGATCGTTGGCTCCGCAAACTCACGATGCCACTGGTCGTGTTTGGCCAGAATATCCTGCAGGCGCTCCGTCTGGTCGCTGCTGGAGGCAGGCACTGCCTGAAACTCGGCCAGCTTTTGCTGCAGACGTGCGTGGGCGAGGTAGTAGGGTTGCAGAAAGGCGGGGTCCGCGGTCTCCTCATAACCGCGCAGCCCAGTGTCCTCGTCAATCAGCAGCGCGCCGGTCTCGGTCGCCTCATTGATGTGCAAATCCGATCGCTGGATCAGGGCGACCGTGCTGTTCGAGCCACTGATCTCTGAGTACAGGCCAACCGCCAGCAGCAACAGACCCACAACCGGCAGCAGCGAGACCTCAATCAGTAAGCGCTTGAACTTCCTCAGCTCCACAGCCCGCCACTCCTATCCCTGTCCACCGTCGCTCGTATCTCTACCGCTCAGGCTTTAGGATGCCGTTCGCCTGCTGAGAAGTTGCTGCAACCGCTCCAGAAGCAGAGGCGCACCCTCCCCTTTGGTCATGATCGTGTCGATCCGTGCCGAAACCTCGGCGGGCAGGCTGACGTAGGCTGTGAGCAGCAGAATTGGCACATCAGGACGGCGACGGCGCATCTCCGCCGCGACCACGCCGCCATCCATGCCGGGCATGGCATAGTCCAGCACCACCACGTCCACCGGGTTGGCGGCAAACAGCGTCAACCCCTCCGGCCCGCTGCTGGCGGTCAGCACCTGGTAGCCGGCTCGCTCCAGCAGGATGCGACGAACCTGCAGGCCCACCAGTTCGTCATCGACACACAGCACAAGTTGGGGCTTGCTGGCCAGAGGCACGCTCTCCTTCGTCTGGCTGCCGCTGCGGCCATAAGCGACGCAGGCAACTTACGCACGAGTATACCCTTCCGCCCCAGGAGCACCGCAGGTACACTTTCTCCGGTGTATTCATCGTACGTTCGTAATTCCTTCCCCCGGGATGCGCTAAGCTGTCCGTGCAAAAGAACTCTGTGTGAACGAAGGAAGTGCTTTTGAGTAACACCATCTTTGTCCTGGAAGACGACGTCGATATCTCCCGCCTGGTGCAGTATCACCTGGAGAGCGCTGGCTACACGGTGCGCCCGTATCTGGCGATCAACCAGATCATTGCCGATGCGGAGCGTAATCCGCCCGCGCTGTTTCTGCTGGATATCATGGTGCCGGGCGGTGACGGCCTGGACCTGTGCCGTCGGCTGCGCCAGAATCCGACGCTCAGCGTTGTTCCCATCATCTTTCTGACGGCCCGGGCTGCGGAGAACGATCGCGTCCATGGCCTGGAGCTGGGCGCGGACGACTACATCACCAAGCCGTTTGCCACCCGCGAACTGCTGGCCCGGGTGAAGGCTGTGCTACGCCGCTTCGAGCGCCCCAGCACCCCGTCGCTCATCAAGTTCGACGGCATTGAGATCGACGCCGGCGCAATGCAACTCCGCGTGCACGGCCAGTTAGTCACCACCACGGCTACGGAGTTCCGGCTGTTGGACTACCTGGCCCGCCACCCCGGGCGCGTCTTCAGCCGCGATCATCTGCTCGACGCGGTCTGGGGCGATGCGCGCTTCGTCACGCCCCGCTCGGTCGACGTCTACGTGCGCCGGATTCGCGAAAAGATTGAGGTCGATGCCGAGACCCCGCGTTATCTTAAGACCATGCGTGGTGCCGGCTACCGCTTCGAGATTCCCAAGGCCGTCTCGGCCTGAGCCGCGTCACTCTCTGACCGCCTGCCCCGGCAGTCCCCGCTGCCGGGTGGCATGAACTGGTGTTCTCCTTGACTCGCAGTCTCTTTGTCTCCTTTTTCGTCCGAATGACCGTTGCGCTGGCCTTTGTGGCGCTGATGCGGACCCGTTTTACCCCGCATAGCTGGGTGCTGGCCACAGTGCTGGTGCTGGCCTGGGGCGCCATCAACGCGCTACTGCTCACCAACTCGGTCCGGCGAAACATCCACCAGTTGGAGACTGCGACTGCTTCGATCGCAGAGCACCCGGTCGCGATCGCCGAGCAGCCATTCCACGACTTCGATGGCCTGGCCTACGCCATCTCTGTGGTCTCCACCCGGGTGGAGAATCTGCTGGCACAGTCCGCAGCCAGCCGCGACGAACTGGCCGCCATGGTGGACAGCATGCAGGACGCCGTGCTGGCGCTGGATGCTGCGGGCCGCATTCAATGGGCCAACCAGCACATGAAGCGGCTGCTGGCACAGGCCGCCTTCACCTCGGTTCGGGTGGGCCATGCGCTGGTGCAGACGATCCGGGATCCGGACACGCTGGACTGTGTGCGTACCGCGCTGCAGGAGCGAGTGGTAACCGAGCGCCGCACCACCACCCTGTTGCCGGGCCATATCTTTGAAGTAAGCGCCTCTCCCATGCCGGGCGGGGGCGCCGTGGCCGTGCTGCATGACATCACCCGCATCGAGCAGGTCGAGCGCACCCAGCGCGACTTCGTCGCCAACGTCAGCCACGAACTTCGTACCCCGCTCACCTCCATCACCGGTTACGTGGAGACACTGCTGGACCATGAGCAGAGTCTGAGCCCGGTGGCACGTGAGTTTCTGGGTACGATTCTGAAGAATGCCACCCGCATGAACCGCCTGACCGAAGATCTGCTGGTGATGACGCGAGTTGAGTCCTCAGGCCAGCAGTTGAACATCGTGCCCGTGGCCGCCAGTCTGCTGGTGCGGGACTCCGTCCAGGCGATGAGCGGGCTGGTGCAGGACACCAACGCCAGCCTGGAGACGGGCGAGTTGGCCGATGACCTGGTGCTGGCCGACCCCGATGCCATCGTCCAGGTGCTCAGCAACCTGATCGAGAACGCGATCAAGTACGGTAAGCCGCGGAATCAGCAGCACGCCCGGGTTGTGGTCAGCGCCCGGCGTCTGGCGGAACCGGAGCCAGCGGTCGAGTTCCGGGTGCAGGACTTTGGCCAGGGAATTGCCTCCGAACACCTGGATCGCATCTTTGAGCGCTTCTATCGGGTGGATAAAGCACGCTCCCGGGAGTCCGGCGGCACCGGCCTGGGGCTGGCCATTGCCCAGCATACGGTGCAGATTCATGGCGGCACCATCCACGCCGAGAGCGAGCTGAACGCCGGCAGCACCTTCGTCTTCACCCTGCCTTTGGCGCCTGAGAACAGGGTGTAAATTCCGCAGATTCTCCCCGTTTTGATGCCGATGTAACCTGCCAGTAACATTCGTCGGCGACACTTAACCAGTCGGCCGCGTGTATGGCCAGGCGATCTTCAGGGGGAAGTGTGAAACGGAATCTTCTAGCAATTGCAGTACTCGTAGCCGGCAGCATGACTGCCGCCGCCCAGAACCTGAACGGCGCGGGAGCAACGTTCCCGTATCCGATCTACTCCAAGTGGTTCTCGGAGTTTGCCCAGGCAAATCCTGGCATCAAGATCAACTATCAGTCGATCGGCTCCGGCGGCGGCATTCGTCAGGTGAGCGAGGGCACGGTTGACTTTGGCGCCTCCGACGGCCCGATGAACGACGAGCAGATTGCTGCGGCCAAGGTCAAGACCATGCACATACCCACGGTGCTGGGTGCCGTGGTGCCGGTCTACAACCTGCCTGGCGTCTCCACCCCGCTGAACTTCTCGGGTGACGTGATCGCCGACATCTACCTGGGCACGATCAGCAAGTGGAACGACCCGCGCATCGCCAAGGACAACCCGGGCGTGAATCTGCCGGCGAAGGCCATCCTGCCGGTCTATCGTTCGGATGGAAGCGGCACCACGTACATCTTTACGGACTACCTGTCGAAGGTGAGCTCCAACTGGCAGTCCAAGGTGGGCAAGTCGACCTCGGTGAAGTGGCCCACGGGTATCGGCCAGAAGGGCAACGAGGGTGTGGCCGGCATGGTGCGTCAGGCTCCCTTCTCGTTCGGCTACGTTGAGCTGATCTACGCCGTGCAGAACAAAATGGAGTACGGCACGGTGAAGAACGCCGCGGGCAAGTTTGTGAAGGCTTCGACCGATGGCGTGACGGCTGCGGCCGCTGCGGCTGCCAAGTCGATGCCGGCTGACTACCGCGTGTCGATCACCAACGCCGCCGGTGCCACCAGCTACCCCATCTCGAGCTTTACCTGGCTGCTGATCCCGACGCACTCCACCGATCCCAGCAAGGCCAAGGCCCTCAACGCCTTCCTGAACTGGATGCTGGCGCACGGTGAGTCTGAGGCTGCTGCCATGACCTATGCCCCGCTGCCCAAGCAGGTGCAGGACATGGTTCGCAAGACGATCGCGCAGATCAAGTAGCATGGACGCCGTGCAGGTCAACCAGCCTGCACGGCGTTTTTATTTTGCTTCGACCAGGAAACGCATACAATCTCGAAGGTTGCCTTCGCAGGTGACGCCTTGTCCCTCAAAAG
>JAGWNX010000191.1 GCA_028872955.1 Acidobacteriota bacterium | reverse complement strand
GAGGTCGTAGATCCACACACGGTGACCGCCGATGCCATTGCGGCCCTGACTGGTCACGGCCAGGCGATCCCCCTGGACGTCGAGTCCGACCGGGTAGGACGGTGCGCTGAACTGCATGAGGTGGCTGAAATCCAGATCGGTGACGCCGATCTCGCTCGACTGGTTGAGCGCGAAAAAGACGTGGTCGCCCACCACCTTCAGCGTCCGTGCCCCTTCGCCCACCTTGCGCGACTGCACCGGCGGCTCGTATTGCGGATCGTCTGCGGCGTGCTGGAGATCGGCCAGCGCGATGCGCGCGACGGTGCCCGAGGTGTTGGCGCTCAGGTACAGCCAGTCCTCGTGCACCTGGATGTGGCGTGGTGTGTGCGGTACGTTGAGCAGGGTGCGCACTACTTTCAGCGTGTCCAGATCGACCAGGCTCAGGCCGCCACCCCCCATGCGCGCCACCGCCAGCAGGCGTCCGCCCGGCAGGAAGGCAGTGCCGCGCAGGCACAGGCCGCACGTCGCGTCGCGATTGGAGCCGGGTTTGGCCTCCACCGGCGGGCCGACCGCGATGACCGCTTTGCGCAGCGGCGCGAGCGGATTGGCGATGTCGTAGAGTTCGACCTGGTTGCTGCCCCACAGGGTCACGGCCAGCAGGCTCGAATCCTCGTTGGCGGTGATGATCTTGGGGATGTTGCCGGTGCGGAAACCACGCACGATGCGGTCGGTTTCGGTATCGATCAGGCAGAAGCCCGATGAGCCCACCGCATTGGGGTCGTCGCTCCAGCGGTAGTAGGTGATCCACAGGTAGCGCCCGTCATGGGTGAACCAGCCTTCGACCGGCTTGCCGAAAAAGCTGTCACCCTCGCGCAGGTGGGCATGGTCGCTGTAGCGGTGCTGGATGGTTGCCAGCTTGGTGTGGCCGTCACTGCTGTAGACCAGCGTCTTGCCCGCTTCCAGCGCATTGATATACAGCTTGGGCTGGCTGGGGTGGAACAGGACCGACTTGGGCGAGATCACATCCGGGTCGGGATGGTCCGCATTGAAGGGGCTGATCTCGAACACCGGCAGCCGTCCCGGGCTGGTGACCGGTACCGGCCCGGGGGATGCGGCAGGGCAGGGCATGGCGCTGGCCACGGCCAT
>JAGWNX010000190.1 GCA_028872955.1 Acidobacteriota bacterium | reverse complement strand
CAGCTCTGGCCCGCCGCACGGCGTTGGAAACCGCCACAAGCGCTGCCTCCTGTCCCACCACGCGGTGGCGAAGATTATCTTCCATATGCAGCAGCTTGGCGCGCTCGCCCTCCAGCATCTTCTCCACCGGCACGCCGGTCCAGCGCGAGACAACTGCGGCAATCGCCTCTTCCGTCACTGCCTCGTTCACCAAATTTCCATCCTGCTCGGTGGAGAGCCGCTTCTCCAGCTCCGGAATCCGCCCGTAAAGCAGCTCTGATGCCTTTGCGAGATCGCCCGTGCGCTGGGCCATCTCCACCTCGTTGCGGGCTTGGTCCAGTTGCTCCTTCACCTTCTGCACATCGGCAAGCTGTGCTTTCTCGGCCTTCCACCTGGCGGTCATCTCGGAGGATCTCTCCTCCAACTCACCCAGTTCAAACTCCAGCTTCTCCAACCGCTCCCGGCTGGCCGCATCGGTCTCCTTGCGTAACGCCTCACGCTCGATCTTTAACTGGATCAATCGCCGGTCCAGCTCATCCAGCGCTTCCGGCTTGCTATCCACCTGCATCCTGAGGCGAGACGAAGCCTCATCCATCAAGTCAATCGCCTTGTCCGGCAAAAACCGGTCGGTGATATAGCGGTTGGAAAGTGTGGCTGCCGCCACCAAGGCGCTGTCGGTTATCCGCACGCCATGGTGCAGCTCATATTTCTCCTTAATCCCGCGAAGTATGGAAATGGTGTCCTCCACACTCGGCTCATCCACGAATACGGGCTGAAAGCGCCGCGCAAGTGCTGCATCCTTCTCTACATATTTGCGGTATTCATCCAGCGTCGTGGCGCCCACGCAATGCAACGCGCCACGGGCCAGCTCCGGCTTCAGCAGGTTGGAGGCATCCATCGCCCCATCCGCCTTGCCCGCCCCCACCAGGGTATGCATCTCGTCGATGAACAGAATAATCTCGCCCTCGGCGGACTCGATCTCCTTCAGCACCGCTTTCAGCCGCTCCTCGAACTCACCGCGGTATTTCGCGCCCGCGATCAGCGCACCGAGATCGAGCGACAGCAGCTTCTTGTCTTTCAGGCTCTCCGGCACGTCGCCATTGAGAATGCGCAGCGCCAGGCCCTCGACGATCGCGGTCTTGCCGACG
>JAGWNX010000189.1 GCA_028872955.1 Acidobacteriota bacterium | reverse complement strand
TGGAGACGCCGCTCACGAGCACCATCACGGTCGCCGACATGGATGTCAGCGACCGGACGCGCGACGTGCACCGCATCATGGGCTACCTCTCCGATTTCTTCGGTCTCTACCAGGACCTCACGGTGGCACGCTGCCTCGAATATGCCGCCGCCGCGCAAGGCCTGCCGGAAGCCGACATCCCCGCCGCGATCGAACGCACCGCGCAACGGCTCAACCTGAGCGACCGCCTGCAGCAGACCAGCGGCAGCCTGTCGCGCGGCCTGCGCCAGCGTGTCGCCATCGGCCAGGCCATCATCCACCAGCCCAAGGTGCTGCTGCTGGACGAACCCGCCTCCGGCCTCGATCCCGAAGCACGCGCCAGCCTGGCCGAGTTGTTCCGCCAGTTGCAGGCCGACGGCATGACCTTGCTGGTGTCATCGCACATTTTGTCCGAGCTCGACGAATACTCCACGCACATGCTGGCGCTGCGCGACGGCCGTATCCTGGAGAACCGCGAGATCAAGCTGGCGCACCGGTCGGACGTGCATCGTTGCCTGCATCTCGACCTGGCGCAGCCGGACGCGCTCCTGCCGGAATGGCTGCGGGCCTATGCCCAGGTCACCGTTAAAACGGCAACCGCCGCACACGCCGAGTTCGACTTCCACGGCGACCTGCAGGCGCAGGCCCTGCTGCTAAAATCGCTGATACACGAAGGCTTCACCGTGAGCAGCCTCGCCGAACACAAGGAGAACCTGCAACAGTCCTATCTGCGCTCCGTCGCAGCCCATCTGGAGGCGCAGCAATGAACAACCCGGAATTCAAGCGCAACCTGTGGCTGTCTTTCTCCCGGCATCGCCTGATCGGCATGCCGTCGCTGCTGGGGCTCACCTTCCTCGCACTCACCTTTACCGACCAGCAGGGCGAAGTCGCCGGAAGCCTGTATAACGTTTCCGTCTGGCTGTTCATTTTCATCGTCTGGTTGTGGGGGGCACGCAACGCGAACGCCACCATCGTCGACGAGTTGCGCGACCATACCTGGGACCAGCAGCGCATGAGCGCACTCGATCCGTGGACGATGACCTGGGGCAAGCTGTTCGGCTCGACCTCGTTCAACTGGTACGGCGGCCTGATGTGCCTGGCTGTCATTGC
>JAGWNX010000041.1 GCA_028872955.1 Acidobacteriota bacterium | reverse complement strand
TCCGGCGCTGCCAAAGTCGAAGTCGCGTGTGTAATCGTTTGCATCGCCAAAGTGAAAACGCCAGCCAAAGTCCAGCAGCTGCCGGTCTCGACCGGCGACCATCGGCGCGGCCGCAGCGTCAGAGGCGCCTCCGGCTGTGTGGTCAGCGGCCTGCGCGACCGCGTGCCAAGGGCCAGCGCCTTGCACCACTGCCGCAGCAGCGGGTGCCAGCAGACCCGTCTTCAGTACGTCACGACGCGAGATTCCCTTCATTCTCATCCTCCAGCAACCAGCAGGCACAGCTCTCTGGCGCGCCTCGCAGTGTACCCGCAGGCGACGCCGTTTGTCTTTTGTGGTTCACGGGGCCGGGGCTCTGCAACCTTGGCGGTAGGCTGTCCGGGTGCCAAGGCTCATTTCTTCAGCATGCTTTAAGGATTTGTCCGTAGGCTGGTGGGGTATGACTTGTCTCCGATATCGTCTGTCGCTGGCGGCAGCTCTACTGGGCTGCGCCGCAACGCTGGCAGCGCAAGCCGCCCCGGCCAGCCCGGTCTCCATCACGCTGGATGAGGCTATCCGCAGAGCCGAGGCCAACGAGCCCGGCTTTGCAGCCACCCGGGCGGAGAGCCAGGCGCAGCGGCTGGAGCAACGCAATGCTGTGGCCGGCCTGCTGCCCTCCGTCAACTACCACAATCAGTACCTCTACACGCAGTCGAACCAGGCTGCAGCGGTAAGCCGCGGCACCCTGGCCGGCAACCAGCCCGCGTATATCGCGAACAACGCAGTCCACGAGTACATCAGCCAGGCCCAGGTGAGCGAGACGGTGGGGCTTAACGGCGTCGCGGCGATTCGGCTGGCCAATGCGACTGCCATGCGCGCGGCTGCCGAGTTGGAGGTAGCGCGGCGTGGTCTGGTGCAGGCCGTGGTGGCGCTGTACTACGGCTGCCAGTCTGCTGAGGCCAAGGTGCAGGTGGCGGAACGCAGTGTGGATGAGGCCAACCGGTTTCTGGACGTTACGACGAAGCGCGAGACCGCCCGCGAGGCCGCACACGCGGATGTCATCAAGGCGCGGCTGGGCAAACAGCAGCGCGAGCGCGAGCTGGACGACGCGCGCCTGGCTGCCGCACACGCCAGGCTGGAGCTGGGCGTCCTGCTCTTCCCTGACCCCGCAACCCCGTACACGCTGGCCGCTGCCACCACCGCGCCGATGGTGCCGGACCGGGCTACGGTCGAGGCATCTGCCCAAAGCCACAACCCGGAGCTGCGCAGCGCGATGGCAACCCTGCAGGCCAGCCAGGCGGCCTCGCTGGGGGCTAAGGCCGCCCTGCTGCCGGACCTGGCGCTGAGCTACAGCTATGGAATCGACGCGCCGCAGTTCGCACAACGCTCGCCGGAGGGCTTGCTGAACCTGGGCTACTCGGCCTCGGCCACGGTGGATCTGCCGGTGTGGGACTGGCTGACCTCAGCGCGCAGGATCAAAGAAGCGCGACTGCGCAGTGACGCGGCCTCAGTCGCGCTGAGTGCAACGCAACGGCGGCTGCTGGCAGAGCTGGCGGAGTTCTATGACGAAGCAACCGTGGCCCAGCGCCAGTTGGCCTCGCTGGAGCAGAGCGTGGCCGATGCGCGCGAGAGCCTGCGGCTGACGAACCTGCGCTACGTCAACGGTGAGGGTACCGTTCTGGATGTGGTGGACGCCCAGAGCACCCTGATCAGCGCAGAAGACGCACAGACCGACGGCAGCCTGCGACTGTATATGGCACTGGCTGCGTTACAGACTTTGACGGGGACGATGCAATGACGAAGCGGACGAAGATGAAGCGCAGACAACGTTGGCTGGCCGGGCTGCTGTGTGGGTGCGCCCTGGGACTGGTGGCGTGCCGGAAGAGCAGCCCTGACGCTGAACCCGCGGCCGTCGCCGTGCAGGCAGAGCATCCGACCACGGGCGACATGTCCGAAGAGATCACCGTGGATGCGGTGCTGACGCCGCAGGCAGAGGCGGCGATTGTGCCGAAGATCAGCGCGCCGATCGAGAAAGAGTTGGTGCAGCGTGGCGCGCATGTGAAGCAGGGCCAGCTGCTGCTGACGCTGGAGAGCAAGGACCTGCGCGGCGGCGAGTTGGACTCTCAGGGCGGGCTGGCGCAGGCACAGGCAGCCTATGCCACCGCAACGCAGGCGACAATTCCCGAAGATGTCCAGAAGGCACAGCAGGATGTCGCGCTGGCCAAAGCAAACCTGGATGTAGCCCAGCGCACCGCAGAGGAGCGCCGGCGCCTGCAGCAGGAGGGCGCGATTGCCGGGCGCGATGTGGACCTGGCTACCGCTGCGGCTGTCGATGCCCAAGGCACCTATGATGCCGCAGTCAAGCATCTGGAGCATGTGCGGGCAACTACCCAGAAGAGTGCCGTGGAGGCGGCGGCCGGCCAGTTGAACTCCGCCAAAGGCCGACAGATGAGCGCCGCTGCCCTGGCGAGCTACGCCAGCCTGCGAAGCCCGATCGATGGCGTCGTGACGGATCGTCCGCTCTTCCCTGGCGAGACCGCTCCTGCAGGCACCGCGGTGATTACCGTGATGGATACCAGCAATCTGATTGCGAAGCTGCACATCAGCCCCGCCGTCGCCCTGCGCCTGCGTGTGGGCGCGCCTGCTGAGATTGAGATCCCGGGCATCGACGAGCCGCAGGCCGCGAAGGTCGCCTTGATCAGCCCGGCCCTCGATGCCGGCTCATCCACCGTAGAGGTCTGGCTGAAGCTGCCAAACCCCGGAGGCCACTTTCTGGCCGGCACGCCGGTACATGCCGTGCTGCATGGCGCCGCGTTTCACAATGCCGTGCAGGTGCCGACAGCAGCCATTCTGCCAGCCGATGACGGCAGTACGGTGGTGCTGGTGGCCGGCGCCGATGGTGTTGCCCACAAGCGCGCGGTCAAGACCGGCATCCGCACGGAGAAGGCGGTGCAGATTCTGGACGGTGTAACCACTGCCGACCTGGTGGTGACCCAGGGCGGCTACGGACTGGACGACGGAACCAAGGTCAAGGTTGGCGCGAAAGACGACGCAGGAGACAAGCAGTGATGTCCGCCTCGCCACAGAGCAGCCCACGTCGCTTCTGGCTCGACAGCTGGCACCGCACCATCTTCTTCGCTGCCATTGCGTTGACGATTGCGGGAGTCTACGCCTACTTTCAGACGCCGATTGCCGTGTTTCCGGAGACGAACTTTCCGCGCGTCGTCATTGGTGTCGATAACGGCGTGATGCCGGTCGAGCAGATGCAGGTCACCATCACCAAGCCACTGGAGGACGCGGTCAATAGCGTGCCCGGCCTGGTGAGCGTGCGTTCCATCACCAGTCGCGGCTCGGCCGAGGTCAGCCTGTTCTTTGATTGGTCCGTGGATATGTTCCAGACGCTGGAGCTGGTGAACACAGCCGTCAATCGCGCGCAGCAGGAGCTGCCGGCCACGGCGAAGATCCAGACGGCGCGACTGACCTTCGCCACCTTCCCCATTCTCGGCTACAGCGTAACCTCGGACCGCCTGTCGCAGCGGCAGCTTTGGGACCTGGCAACCTACACCCTGAAGCCGCCGCTGAATCGCGTGCTGGGTGTCAGCGCGGTCAGCATCCAGGGCGGTCAGGTGCCGGAGTATCACGTGGTGCCGAACATGGCCAAGATGCAGGCCGCCGGGGTCACCATTCTGGACGTGAGCAACGCCATCGGCACGGCCAACATCATTGACTCACCGGGCCTGTACGAGGAGAACCACCAACTGGTGCTGGGCCTGGTGGGAGCGCAGGCACACGACGCAGACAGCCTGCGCGAGCTGATCGTGAAGACGACACCGACCGGTGCGCCGGTGCGGATCACCGACGTCGCCAGCGTGATGGAAGCGCCCATGCCTGTCTACACCTACGTGACGGCGAACGGCAAGCCGGCGGTGCTGCTGAACATCACTCGCCAGCCCTCCAGCAACACAGTTGCCGTGGCCGATGGTGTGGCTGCCGAGGTGGCCCAGCTGCGGTCGAAGCTGCCTCCGGGTGTCGTACTGCAGCCTTACTACGACCAGTCGGAGATTGTGCGCGAAAGCATCCGCAGTGTTCGCGATGCGGTGCTGATCGGCCTGCTGCTGGCGTGCGGAATTCTGTATCTCTTCCTGCGCGACTGGCGCTCCTCGGTGATCGCGGGGCTGGTGATTCCGGTGACGGTCGCGGTGACGATTCTGGTGCTGTGGCTGATCGGTCAGAGCTTCAACCTGATGACGCTGGGCGGCCTGGCGGCAGCGATCGGACTGGTGATCGACGACGCCATCGTCGTGGTGGAGAACATAGTGTTGCACCGCGACGCCAACGAACCGCCGCTGGAGGCCGTGCGCAAGGCACTGCACGAGATCGCACATCCGCTGATTGGATCGACCATTACGCCGGTCGTGGTGTTTCTCCCCCTCATCGTGGTCACGGGCGTCACGGGCACGTTCTTCCGCGCGCTGGCCATCACCATGGCAGTGGCACTGCTTACCTCGCTGCTGCTGGCCGTCTCCTGGACTCCGGCACTGGCGCTGTGGCTGCTGCGGCCAAATGGCGAAGCGGGTGAGCGGGTCGCATCCCACGAGCATCACGAGGGTGCCGTGCTGCAGCGGGTGCTGGGCTGGCACAGCCGTGCCCTGCAGTGGTCGCTCGCCAGGCCCATGTGGCTGGCCGGGCTCTGCCTGCTGCTGGTTGCAGGCACCTACTTCGGCTACCAGGCTCTGGGCTCTGACCTGTTGCCAGAGATGGATGAAGGTGGCTTCGTCCTGGACTACGTGATGCCGGCGGGCAGCTCGCTCAGCTCCACCAAGACTGTGCTTGACCACGTGGAGAGCATCCTGCGCGCCACCCCGGAGGTGGAGAGCACCAGCCGCCGTACTGGCATGCAGATGGGCTACGCCGAAGTGACGGAGGCCAACACAGGCGACATCACGGTGAAGCTGAAGCAGGACCGCAGTCGCGGTATCGATGAGGTGATCGCCGACGTCCGCAAGCAGATCAAGCAGACGGAGCCGCAGCTCGACATCGAGTTCACCCAGGTGCTGCAGGACAACATCGGCGACCTGTCGAATGCGCCTGAACCGATCCAGATCAAGATCTTCGCTGCCGACCCTGCGTTGCTCACTGAACTGGCACCCCGCGTGGCCACCGAGATTCAGAAGGTAGACGGCGTGGTCGATATCCAGAACGGAATCGACAACACGATCAGCGGCCCGGCCACCAACTTTGTGGTGGATCAGGAGGTGGCAGCGCGGCTGGGCTTTACCCCGCAGGAGGTCGCCGAAGATGCGACGGCGATTCTGGACGGAGTGCAGGCTCCAACCCCGATCATTCGCGACGGCAAGCCCTACACCATCCGTGTTCGGTTAGGACCGGAGACGCGTCAGTCGCTGGAGACGATACGCGATACGGTCTTCAACTCCAGCACCGGCCACACGGCACCGTTGGGCTCGCTGGCAACCATCACGCAGTTGCCGCCGCAGAACGAGATCCGCCGCGAGAACCTGCAGCGGCTGGCCGTGGTGACGGCTCGCCTGGAAGGTACAGACCTGGGTACGGCAGTCAAGCTGGTGCAGCAGCGCGTGCAGTCCATGCATCTGCCAGCGGGCGTGCGGGTGGAGTATGGCGGCACCTACCAGGAGCAGCAGAAGTCGTTTGCCGAACTTGCCAAAGTGCTGGCGATGGCCCTGGTGCTGGTGTTTGGCGTGTTGCTTACGGAGTTCCGCAACTTTGCAGCACCCACGGCGATCCTTACCTCGTCGGTGCTCTCCATTGGCGGCGTGGTGGCAGCGCTGCTGGTCACGGGCATCACGTTCAATGTGGCCAGCTTCATGGGGCTCATCATGGTCATCGGAATCGTGGCGAAAAACGGCATCCTGCTGCTGGATGCCGATGAGCGCTATCGCGCAGCAGGAGCCAGCGCGCGCGACGCCATGCTGCATGCGGCACAGCGCCGCCTGCGACCCATCCTGATGACTGCGATCGCCGCAGTGGCAGGCATGCTGCCCCTGGCGCTGGCCATCGGCTCCGGCTCGCAGATGTTGCAGCCGCTGGCGGTGGCGGTCATTGGCGGTCTCGCCATCTCCATGGTGCTCAGCCTGATTGTGACTCCAGTGGTGTACTTTATGCTGACCAGGACCCATGAGCCCAGCCTGACTGAGGTTGACTGATCCGCAGCGCGGGCGCGTCAGGCCGAGAGCGGAAGCCGGGCGGTGACGGTGGTTCCTGAGCCCAGCTGGCTGGCCAGCGTGATGGCTCCGCCAGCTCCTTCCACAACGCTTCGGCAGATGGCCAGGCCGAGCCCGAAGCCGCCGGTGTCGCGCGAGCGTGAGCGATCGGCACGGTAGAAGCGCTGGAAGAGATGCGGCAGGTGCTCCGGCGCAATGCCATCGCCGGAGTCGACAACCTGCAACGTGGCGACGCCCTCCGCCGCCGACAGCAGCACCGTAACGGTGCTGCCTTGCGGGCTATGCTGCACAGCGTTCCTGACCAGATTGGTGAGTAACATTCCAGCAGCTTCGTGGTTCAGGGCCACCCGGCAGTGACTCTCTGCGCGTACCTCCAGCGTCACGCCTCTGGACTCGCTCCACCCGCGCAGCTGTGCGAGCGCGTCCTCCACCACTGCGCCCAGGTCACAGGTGCCGGCGACGTGTGCCGGGTCCTCCTCCAGGCGGCCGAGCTGCAACATGCGTTGCACCAGTTGGTGCGTGCGGTCGTTGTCTTCCAGCACCTGCTCCAGGCCTAGCGCATACTCCTGCGGCGTGCGCTCGCGCAGGGTGAGCAGTTGCAGCGCAGAGCGCTCAATGGCGACTGCCGTCTTCAACTCGTGTGCCGCATCGCTCACAAAGCGATGCTGGGCCTCGAGAGCCTGGCGCAGTCGCTCGATGGTTGCGGAGAGCGCCTCGGCCAGCGGGCGCAGTTCGTCCACTGCCAAAGCCGTAGGCGGCGGCGCAAAGGCTGCCCGGCTAGAATCCACCGCCGCAGCCGCCGCAGCCAGATCTCGCAGTGGCCACAGCAGACGCCGCAGCAACACCACCAGCAGCAGCGCAGTCGAGCCAATCAGCACGGTGCTGATCAGAATCGAGAAGCGCACCGCGCCAAAGATCTGGTGCCAGAGGGGCGCGACCGGGACGGCGTAGATCAACGTGACAGGACGGCGCAGTCCCACGCCGTTGTACTCCGCGCGGTCAATTACGCGCACGCCATCAAACTGCAGCACACGATACGTGCGGTGCCCGACGCGTACCTGCCGGATGCCCGCAGTGCCCGTCTGGACGAGGGCCGTGGGTGCATCGGGCGAGGTCCCCAGCAGCCGACCGCCCTTGTTGTAGACGGCGTAGACGTCATCGTGCGGCAGCCGCAACTCGGTCGGGTCAACCGTCACATTGTCGTCAGGGTCTTCCGCATCCTGGATTGCGCCCAGCAGCGAGTCGGCCCGGCCCTGCAGCATCACGTCAAAGGCACGCAGCCGCGTGCGGTGCTCCTGCCACACTGCGGTCAGGGAGAAGGCGATGGCGCACAATAGCTCCGCCAGCAACACCAGCGCGATGGCTCGGCGCAGCAACGAGCGCGAGCTCACGCCTCTGCCTCCGATGGCTCCAGCGCCGGTGTATCCAGCAGGCGATAGCCGCGTCCGCGCAAGGTCTCCAGCAGCGGCCCGGCGGCGTGCTCGCGCAGCTTGCGACGCAGGTTCGAGATGTGCGCCTCAATCACGTTGGAGTGGCGCTCCCAGGTAAAGTCGTAGAGGTGTTCCAGCAACTCCTGCTTGGAGACAACCGCCCGCGGCCGGTGCATCAGATACTCCAGCACGCGAAACTCCGTAGGCGAGACAGCGACGAGGGTGCCGGCAACCGAGACGGTCTGCTCGCTGATGTTGAGATGAATCGGCCCCAGGTCAAAGACCGTCTGGCGAATGCCCTTGCCCCGTCGCACCAGGGCGCGGGCACGCGCCAGCAGCTCGCCCAGATCAAACGGCTTGGTGATGTAGTCATCCGCACCAAGGTTGAGCAGTTCGATGGTGGAGCGTGTCTCTGCCACCGCCGTCAGCACCAGCACTGGGGTGTTCACCTTACGCGTCCGCAGGCGCCGCAGCACCTCTTCCCCACGCAAACCGGGAATCATCAGGTCCAGCAGAATCAGGTCGTAGGTGGTCGTGGCGCAGAAGTCCAGCGCGTCCTTTCCGTCGTGGCACAGATCTACGGCAAAGCCTGGCCCCTCGCGCAGGGCAGCAGCCAGGTTCTGGCTCAGTCGAATCTCGTCTTCCACTACCAGCACGCGCATCGGGCGACTCCGCAGTACTCAGCATAAATGCAATTCCAGAGCGGTCGAGGGCAAGGCGGTGGCGCATGGCAGTGCCCGCATACCTGCCGACAACGCCGTAGAAACGCCCGGCTACGCGTGGTACAAGAGAGCATGGGACTCCAAATTGCACTCAGGCACCGGTCTGTGTACCGGTATAGCGCCCCTACGTCGCTCGGTCCGCACGTTCTTCGCCTTCGCCCGTGCCTGCATGTCAAGACGCCCGTTCTCAGCTACGCGCTGCAGGTGTCCCCACTGAACCACCTGCTGAAGTGGCAGCTGGACCCGCATATGAACCAGTGTGCGACGGTGTTGTTTCCGTCACCGGCCACAGAGCTGGCGGTTGAAGTGGCACTGGTTGTGGATCTGTCACCCATCAATCCCTTTGACTTTCTGCTGGACGTCGGCTTTGACCGCTATCCCTTCACCTACGCGCAGGCCATGCAGCACGACCTGCAGCCATGGTTGCAGGTAACTGAGCCCGGTCCGGAGTTGCGCAGCTTTCTGGGCGGTCTGGGTAGCGGCAACACGGACACGGTTGCGTTGCTGCTGGGCGTGACGCGCAAAGTCCGCGACACGATTCGCTACACCACGCGACTGGAAGAGGGCGTGCAGCGCTGCGCAGAGACGCTGTCGGGACGCATCGGATCGTGCCGCGACACGGCCTGGCTGCTGGTGCAGCTGCTGCGTGAGCTGGGCATTGCGGCGCGCTTCGTCTCTGGCTACCTCATCCAGCTTGCCGATGAGACAGGTGAGACCGGCCGCACCGAAGATAGTGCCGAGCTGCACGCCTGGGTGGAAGCCTATGTGCCCGGCGCAGGCTGGATCGGGCTGGACCCAACCTCTGGCGCGCTGGCGGCGGAGGGCCATCTGCCGCTCTACTGCACGCCAGATGCCCGGCAGGCTGCACCGATTGTGGGCACGGTGGCCCCGGTGGATACGGAGTTTACGTACAGCTTTCAGCTCCAGCGCGTGAATCAGCAGCGCAGCCTGGCGCGGCCTTTCTCGGACGAGGAGTGGCAGGCCATCCGCAGGGTGGCACACCAGATCGACACCATGCTCGAGGACCACGATGTGCGTCTGACGATGGGCGGCGAGCCGACCTACGTCAGCGTTGATCATCCCGAGAGACCGGAGTGGAACCTGGAGGCGATCGGCGAAGAGAAGCGCACGCGGGGCATGGCTCTGCTGCAGGGCTTGCACCAGCACCTGGGCGAGGGTGCGCTGCTGCACTTTGGCCAGGGCAAATGGTATCCGGGGGAGCCGCTGCCCCGCTGGATCCTGAGCTGCTACTGGCGCACGGACAAGGTTCCGGTGTGGCAGGACGCCTCGCTGATTGCGGACGAGCACACACACTACGGCCTCACCAACTCCGATGCGCTGCGCTTGATCGAGGCGCTTTCGCAGCGGCTGCAGGTAAGCGCAGAGAATATTCTGCCGGCCTACGAGCCGCCAGCGGACGAACCGCTGCTGCCACCTGCGGGCACTGGCCGTGGAGCCACCAGCAGCGGAAGCCGCATTGTGGTGGAGACCGTTCGCCAGCCAACCGGCTACCTGCTGCCGTTGCGACGGCGCGAGTTTGGCGGAGCCATTCGCTGGTCGAGCCAACTCTGGTTCGCTCGGCAGCGCCTGCTGGAGCTCTCGCCGGGCGACTCGCCGATCGGTTACCGGATTCCGCTGGAGGCCATGCCCTGGGTGGCACCGGACGAGCTGCACTATGCTATGGATGAGGCTCCGTTTGCCGACAAGGTGCGCCTGCCGGAGACTCCCCTGCACCGCCCGGAGCTCTTCCAGCAGGTGCCGGAGCGTGACCCGCTGCCAGCAGTGGCGGCAGACCCCGCAACCGCGCCCGTGCTGGTGCGCTCTGCCCTCTGCGTGCAGGTGCGTCAGGGCCGCATGCACGTCTTTCTGCCGTTCATCGCGGTGCTGGCCGATTATCTGGATCTGATCAGCGCGGTCGAAGATACCTGCCGGCATCTGCAGGTTCCGGTGTGGCTGGAGGGCTATGCACCGGTGCCCGATCCGCGCATGCAGTGCTTCAGCGTAACGCCGGACCCCGGCGTGCTGGAGATCAACCTGCCGCCCGCGCGCAACTGGGACGAACTGGAGCGGACCTGCACTCTGCTGGATGCTGAGGCCAGCCGTGCGCGCCTGACCACCAGCAAATATGCCTGGGACGGCGCACACCGCACCACCGGCGGTGGCAGCCACATCGTGCTGGGCGGTCCCTCGGTGCCGGAGAGCCCATTGCTGCGTCGTCCCGATCTGCTGCGCAGCATGCTGATCTTCTGGCAGAACCACCCCTCGCTCTCCTACCTGTTCTCTGGCCTGTATGTCGGCCCCACCAGCCAGTACCCGCGCGTGGACGAGGCGCGCATGGATGCGCTGTATGAGCTGGAGGTGGCGATGCGCAACCTGCCCCCGGCAGACGCCTGCCCGCCGGAGACCATCGACGGCCTGTTTCGTAACCTGCTGGCCGACATGACGGGCAACACCCACCGGGCGGAGTTCTGCGTAGACAAGCTGTACCCGCCGCCGGGCTATGGACTGCAACTGGGCCTGCTGGAGCTGCGCGCCTTTGAGATGCCGCCGCACCTGCACATGAATCTGTTGCAGATGCTGCTCATCCGCGCGGTGGTATGCATGTTCTGGAAGCAGCCCTACGATGGTGAGCTGGTGCGCTGGGGTACGGCGCTGCACGATCGCTACATGCTGCCGCATGTGGTGCAGCGTGACTTCGACGAGGTGCTGGCGGCGTTGCAACGGGCCGGCGTGGGGCTGCAGCGCGGGTGGTTCATGCCGCACTGGGAGTTCCGCTTCCCCAGGATCGGCGCGGTCAGCGTGGAGGGTGTGGAGCTGGAGCTGCGCCAGGCACTGGAGCCCTGGAATGTGCTGGCAGAGGAGTCCGTCTCCGGCCGCACCGTGCGCAGCGTGGACTCCTCCCTGGAGCGGCTGCAGGTGACGCTGCGCGGCTTTGCCGAGCTGTCGCGCTACATGGTGACCTGTAACGGCCGCCATGTGCCCCTGCAGTTGCTGCAGGAGCCCGCAACGGCGGCGGCCGGCGTGCGCTACCGGGCGCGCCAGCTCTCGGCCACGCTCCACCCCACGGTGCCGGTGCACGCGCCGCTGGTGTTTGACCTGATCGACCGCTGGGATAGCTGCTCGATCGCCCGCTGTGTTTATCACGTCCAGGCCCCGGAGGGCCGCTTCTACACCGGGTTGCCTGCCGATGCGGCAGCCGCCGAGGAGCGCCGCAACGAGCGCTTTGTTGTGCAGCATACGACTCGCGTCGCCATCACGCTGCCAGCCGAGGAGATCAACCCGATCTTCCCCGGCACGTTAGACTTGCGCATGCCACCGCCAGCGCAGAAACTAGCTGTTGAGCCATGAGTGAACGCAGCATGACGGTCGAACTCTACCACCCTCCGCTGGAGGAGCAGGACGCCTACGACGAGATGTCGTCTGCTGAGGGCGCATGCCGCCCGCACTGGGCCGCCCTGATGGAGGCGATGGACGAGCTGGGGCCGGAGGAGCTGGGCCAGCGCTGGGCCAGGGCCGAGCGTCGCATTCGCGAGAACGGCATCACCTACAACATCTACGGCGACCCGCAGGGAGTCAATCGCCCGTGGAAGATCGACATGATTCCGCTGCTGCTGCCTGCGGGCGAGTGGCAGAGCATCGAAGCTGGAATTGTGCAGCGGGCCCAGTTGCTAAGCCAGATTGTGGCGGATATGTATGGCCGCCAGACGTTGCTGGCCAGCGGCAATCTGCCGGCGGAGCTGCTCTTCGCCAACCCGGCATTTCTCCGTTCGCTGGTGGGCGTGCCAGTCCCCACGCAGAGCTATTTACATATGATCGGCGTCGATCTGGCGCGGTCGCCGGACGGGCAGTGGTGGGTACTCTCCGACCGCACCCAGGCCCCCTCAGGCAGCGGCTATGCGCTGGAGAACCGCACCATCGTCTCCAACGTGATGCCGGACCTGTTCCGCGACTCGAACGTGATGCGGCTGGCACCCTTCTTCCGGGCGCAGCGCGAGGCGCTGCTGTCGCTGGCGGGCACGCACAGCCCGCGCATCGTACTGCTGACGCCGGGCCCGCATAACGAGACGTACTTTGAACACTCCTACATTGCGCGCTACCTCGGCTTTACGCTGGTAGAAGGGGCCGACCTGACCGTGCGGGATCGCACCGTGTTCCTGAAGACCGTCGAAGGGCTGGAGCGGGTCGATGTCATTCTGCGGCGCGTCGATGACAGCTTCTGCGATCCGCTGGAGCTGCGCGGAGACTCTCTGCTGGGCGTGCCCGGGCTGGTGGATGCCATTGTGGCAGGCAATGTGCGCGTAGCAAATGCGCTGGGCAGCGGCGTCATCGAGTCTGCCGCCATCATGCCGTTTCTACCCGGGCTTTGCCAGCTGCTGCGCGGCGAGAGCCTGAAGCTGCCCTCCGTCGCCACCTGGTGGTGCGGCCAGCCCTACGCGCTGGAGTGGGTGCTGCAGAACCTTGAGTCTCTGGTCGTCAAGCCGGCCTTCCCCTCGCGCGCCATGGAGCCGGTCTTTGGCAGCGACCTGAGCCCGGAGGAGCGCGAGCGGTTTGCCGCCAGACTGCGCGCCGCCCCGTACGACTACGTGGCGCAGGAGCAGGTGGCCCTTTCACGCGGGCCCGTGTGGGAGCACGGCAGCATCGCGTCTCGCAGCCTGGTGCTGCGGGTCTACGCCGTGAACACCGGCAATGGCTGGACCGTCATGCCCGGCGGCCTGGCACGCGTGGCCAGCAAGGATAACTCCGTCGTCTCCATGCAGCGCGGCGGCCACAGCAAGGACGTGTGGGTACTCTCGGACAGCCCGGTCGACACCTTCACCATGCTGCGTCCCAAGAACAAGCAGATCGAGCTGCGGCACGACAAACCCTGCATCCCCAGCAGTGTGGCGCACAACCTGTACTGGCTGGGCCGGTACGTCGAACGTGCCGAGGACACCACGCGGGTGTTGCGCACCGTGGTGTGGCGCGTGCCGCGGGCAGGCCGAGATGAGCTGGACTGCCTGCTGGCCTTGTTCCAGACGCTCGGCATCGAAGGCGGCAAGCTGCCCAAGAGCCGCAAGGCCCTGACCCTGCCCCAGCGCTTTGAGCAGGAGTTGCTCTCCGTACTGACCGATGGCTCCCGCGCGGACAGTCTGCCCTTCACGCTTGGTCAGATTCACCAGACCGGGGGCAAGGTCCGCGACCGGCTCTCCACGGACATGACGCATCTGCTGGGCAAGCTGCGAGACGTCTTGCCGACTACGCCGGAGGAGACCCTGATGGCCTACCCGCCGATCCTCTCCAACTGCATGGAGCTGCTCTCCGGCTTCTCCGGCATGGAGCGCGAGAACATTGTGCGCGGTCAGGATTGGATCTTTCTGAGCCTGGGCCGCCGGGTAGAACGTGCGCTCTTCAACACGCGCCTGCTGCGCGAGCTGGCGCGCCCCTTTGCCGAGAAGGACTGGCCCCTGCTGGAGCTGTTGCTGGAGGTGGCCGACAGCTCCGTGACCTATCGCTCGCGGTACTTTACCACCCTGCAACCGCTGCCGGTGATGGACATGCTGATGGCAGATCAGTCCAACCCGCGATCGCTGGACTTTCAGCTGGCCCACATCGTCCACCACTATCGCAAGCTGCCGCGCCACCTGCCGGAGGATCTGCAGGCGATGCAGCACGCGCTGGAGCGGCTGCGCAGCTTTGACATGCGCAAGGTGTCCTACCCGCTGCCGGACGCACTGCAGACGGCGCGCAGCAGCAGTGGCATCCTGCGCCTGCGGCGGCTCCTGGATGAGACGGAAGAGCTCCTGCTCACATGGTCCGATAACCTCTCGAGCCGCTACTTCAACCACGCAAGAACGCTGGCGATCAACATCGGACAATGAGATACAAGGTCACTCATCGAACGGCGTACCGGTACAACTATCCGGTGTCGGTAGGCAATCACCTGGCCTGCCTGCGGCCGCGCGCCCTGGCCACGCAGCGGCTGGAGTCGTTCACTCTGAACCTTTCCCCAGTGCCCGGAGAGGTGATTGAACGCGAAGACTACTACGGCAATACACTGCACCTGTTCTCCATCCAGGAGCCCCACCGCGACCTGGTTGTGGAGGCACAGAGTGAGGTGGAGGTGCTGGCCACAACGCCGACGTATGGAAGCTCCGTACGCTGGGAGGAGGCGGCCGCCCTGCTGCCGCAGGACCACAGCACCAGCGGACTGGATGCCTACCAGTTTCGCTTTGAATCGCCACGCATCCGCCTGCGTTCGGAGTTTGCAGGCTACGCCCGTCAGTCGCTGACCCCGGCCAGACCGCTGCGCGAAGGGCTGCTGGAGCTGACGGATCGCCTCCACCGCGAATTTCGCTTTCAGCCCAATGCGACCAGTGTAAGCACCACGGTGGACGAGGTCTTTGCGCGGCGACGCGGCGTCTGCCAGGACTTTGCGCAGATGCAGATCGCGATGCTGCGCTCGCTGGGACTCGCGGCCCGCTACGTGAGCGGATATCTGCGCACCACTCCGCCGCCCGGCCAGGAGCGGCTGGTAGGAGCCGACGCCTCCCATGCCTGGATCTCGGTCTACTGCCCGGGCGAGGGTTGGCTCGATTTGGATCCGACGAACAACGTGGTCCCCGGGACCGACCACATCACCGTCTCCTGGGGCAGAGACTTCAGCGACGTGAGTCCGCTGCGTGGCCTGATTCTGGGCGGCGGCGTGCAGGCGCTCAAGGTCGGCGTCGATGTGGAAGAGCTGCCCGCGCTGGCAACAGCCGCGCCGTAGCCATACCGCAGCAGACGATGGCGGCCACCATTCCGAGGCGCGGCACCCCTGGCGACAGGCGGCCAGCCGAGGCATGCGCTGCGCTATAGTGGGCAGTGCCGTTCCGGCTCGGATTCCCCACGCTATGACACGCCTTCGCTCCGCACTTGCCCTGCTGCTGTTCGCCTTGCCTCTCACAGCCCAGACCACCGCGACGCGCTGGCTGGACCCCACACGCGGCCTGAGCGCCGCTGCAGGCGACGACCAGCGCGCACAGCTGCCAGAGGAGTACCTGTGGACCAAGGGCGACGTCACAGCGCTGCTGCCCAATCGCAGCCACTACTCTTGGAACCGGCCTGACCTGCGTGTCGCACCGCACTACTTCCGCAAACGCTTTGTGCTGGCTCAGGTGCCGGCTGCCGCTACGCTCTACGTTGCCGGGCCGCGCCAGGCAACCATCTATCTGAACGGCAAGGCCGTTGCCGAGTTCCACAGTGACATCAACGCGCCCATCGGGTTTCGCGTCTTCCATGTGGAGGTCTCTGCTGCGCTACGGCGCGGCGAAAACACGCTCGCCATTCAGGCCGTTCGCGGCCACGGCATTGTCGCGGCTGCGGGCTCCGACGCAACCCTTCAGCTGACCTACGGCGAGGTGCTTGCGGTCAAGCTCGTCCCCGCAGCCCCGGCCCAGGACGCGCCACCGCTGCTTTACTCCGACGCAAGCTGGCGCAGCACCACGGCCGCTGCCAAGGACTGGGAACAGCCCGGATTCGACGACAGCACCTGGCCCGCAGTGCAGAGCCTTGGCCCCGTGGAGAGCAACATCGACTTCTTCCAGTGGAACGCTGACGCTGGCATGTACGCCTGGCCTGGCTACCGGGGCATGTCTCCCTGGCTGCGAACCTACGCGCTGCCGCCTGCAGCGGTGACCAATCTCTACCCGGGCACCGCTGCCATTGAAAATGCCGAGTCGCTTACCCGACCCGATGCCGCGGACCTGCGCATTCGCGGCCTCGCAGAGCCGATGGATGCGGACGCCCCGGCGCTGCTGCTGGACTTTGGCCGCGAGGTGGCGGGCCGCTTGTACGTTCAGTCTGCCGCAGACTGTCCGTCCACACTCTCCGTGGCCTATGGCGAGTCAGAGATTGAGGCCATGAGCACCGGGCTGAGCAGCGGCCAGCAGGGTGGCAACTATCTGGGCACCAACCTCCTGCTGGTGCCGCCACACGGCGAGGCGCGCGGCCCCAAGTCTGCCTTTCGCTACGCCCGGGTGCGCTTTCTACGCGGCTGCGCCACACTGCACTTCTCTGCCCTGCGGCTGGAGGGCATCTACTACCCGGTCACCTATCGCGGCAGCTTCCACTCCTCCGACGCGCAGCTCGATCGCATCTGGGAGACCGGCGCATACACTGCGCATCTCTGCATGCAGGACGACATCTGGGATGCACCCAAACGCGACCGCGGCCGCTGGGTGGGCGATCTGGATGTTGCCGGCCCGGTCATCTCGGAGGTCTTCGGCGATGCGCGGCTGATCGAGGACACGCTGCGTCATCTGGTACCGGCCAAGGTGGAGGATGTGAACGGTATCCCCGGCTACTCTGCCCTGTGGATCACCTCGGTCGAAGGGCTTTACCAGCGGAGTGGCGACCTGGCCATGCTGCGTGCCCAGCACGACGCGCTGCTGCGCGTGCTGGCAGCCATGGACTCCGGACTGGACGCGACGGGCACGTTCACCAACCCGCGCCACCAGTGGCTGTTTGTGGATTGGGCTCCGGAACTCTACGCCAGCACCGAGCCGGCGCGCGTGGGCACACAGTTGCAATTCGTGCGTGGCTACCAGGCAGCAGTGCGGCTGCTGCGCGCCATGGGAGACGAGGCCAACGCCGCGCGCTACGCCAGCATCGCACAGCGCGTCACCTCTGCGGCACTCGCCATGCAAGGCCCCGGCATGACCTATGGCACTGGCTGGCAGATGAACGCGCTGGCCACCCTGGCGCTGCAGGACACCTCGGCCACCGACACAGCACATCGCGCCGTGCTGTGGGACCAGGTGCTGTCGCACGTGCAGCAGGAGACGCCTGAGGACCCCGCGATTACACCCTACTTTGGAGCCTACCTGTTGCAGGCCATGTCTGCCCTGGGTCACGACGAGGCAGCGTTGCGCTGGATCCGCAGCTACTGGGGAGCCATGCTGGACGAAGGGGCCACCAGCCTGTGGGAGAACTACGATCGGCGCTGGCCGAAGTCGAACCCGCACCTGTCGCTGCAGGCCGACGGCACGAGCGGTTACTTCGTCTCCATGGCGCATGGCTGGTCGGCCGGGCCAACCTCATGGATGATGGAGCACCTGCTGGGCGTGACCCCAACCGCGCCCGGCTATACCAGTGCCCGCATCGCGCCCCGGTTGCAGGACCTGAGTTTTGTGGAGGGCACCGTGCCCACGCCGCAAGGGCTGATCGAGGTATCGCTCCGTCAACCAGGCGAGTTGCGCGTGGTGGTGCCAGGCGGAGTGCAGACGGCAACGCTGCTCTATCACCGCCTCCATCCTGCCAGCCAGGTGCAGCTGCTGCAAGGCACCGCGCCGTGTACCGGCTGTGCGCGCGGAGCGGCGACGGATGCTACGTTTACGCTGACCACGCCCGGAAGCTACACCATGCGCGAGCTGCCGTAGCAGCTACAACAGCGCAACTACGACAGCCGCAGCTACGAAGCAGCTCGCCGCTGCACCAGCAAGAGGTGATCGCACACCAGCACAACCTCGTCCTTCTGGTTGAGGACCTCCAGCGCCTCCACCACGATGCCAGAGGCCGGACGCCGTGCATCGTCGCGCACCTCGCGGATGGTCACACGGGTGCGGATCGTATCGCCGATAAAGACCGGGCGCACGAAGCGCAGGCGATCGTAGCCGTAGCTCATGGCCAGCGGATTCAGCACGCCGGCGGTCAGCCCCACCCCGACGGAAAAGATCAACGTGCCATGCGCGATGCGCTGCTGAAACGGCTGCGTTCGACACCACTCCGCATCCATGTGGTGCGGATAGAAGTCGCCGGTTTGCCCGGCATGCAGCACAATGTCCGCCTCGGTTATTGTCCGCCCGGTCGTGGTGCGCACGGTGCCGGGCGTGAAGTCTTCAAAGTACTGTTCCTGCGTCATCAGACAGCGCTCCAGCGCAGAGTCGGATAGGTTCCGGTGGTTGGAATCAGGGCAGATTGACAGGCCGCCCTCAGACCACTCAAAGTTAGCATGAGTCTTCAGAAAGCTAAAATGAGTTTTTGCCTATGATTGAGCTGAAAGGCATCACCTGGAACCATACCCGCGGCCTGTTGCCCATGCTGGCCACCGCGCAGCGCTGGGAAGAGACGCACGCCGAGGTGAGCGTGCGCTGGGAGAAGCGCTCGCTCCAGGCCTTTGCCGATGCTCCGCTGGCAGAGCTTGCCGCGCGCTTTGACCTGATGGTGATTGATCATCCCTCCATCGGCGAGGCGGCGACACAGGGCTTGCTGCTGCCGCTTGACGACCTGATGCCTGCGGGATTTCTTGCCGAGCAGCGGCAGAACTCTGTCGGCGGCTCCTATGCCAGCTACCAGTACAACGGATGCCAGTGGGCGCTCGCCATCGACGCCGCTACTCCGGTTGCGGGCTGGCGGCCAGACCTGATGCAGCGCTATGGCTACGCGCTGCCACGTACGTGGTCTGATCTGTTGCAGCTGGCCGAGCGCGGAGCGGTAGCTGTGCCCGGCCTCGCCATCGATAGCCTGATGGCGTTTCTGATGTTCGCCAACGCGCTGGGTGCCAGGCCGTTTGCTTCGCTGGCAGCAGTGGTGGCCGCAGAGCACACCGCTGCCGCGGTAGAGGCGCTGCGCATGGTGCGCGAACTGCTGCAGCGTGCCGCGCCGGGCACCCTGCAGCGCAATCCCATTCGCACGTGGCAGCTGCTGGCAGAGTCGGAGACGGTGGCCTACTGCCCCTTCGCGTACGGCTACTCCAACTACTCTCGTGACGGCTACGCCGCGCATCCGCTGCAGGCGGGCGGTTTGATTACGCTGGACGATGGCACGCCGCTGCGATCGACGCTGGGCGGTGCCGGGCTGGCGATCTCTGCGCAGTGCCGTCATCCGGAGCTCGCCGCCAGCTATGCGGCCTACGTGGCCAGCGCGCTGTGCCAGCGCACGCTTTACATGGCCAGTGGCGGACAGCCCGGCCACCGTGCCGCGTGGACCGACGCCGAGGCCAACCGGGTAACGCGCAACTTCTTCCAGCAAACGCTGCCTACGCTGGATGCCGCCTGGGTGCGACCACGCTGGCCCGGCTACCTGGCCTGGCAGGATGCTGCCTCGACCCTGATCCACCAGTACCTGAGCGAGGGCGGCGCGCCCCAGGATGTGCTGGCAGGCATGGAGAAGGCTTTGACGACCGCGCAGAAGGGACACCGGGCATGAGACCACTGGAAGGCCTTCTGGTCATCGACTTCAGTCAATTTCTCTCTGGGCCATCGGCTTCGCTGCGGCTGGCAGATATGGGGGCTCGCGTCATCAAGATTGAGCGGCCGGGCACTGGCGACCTGTGCCGCCAGTTGTACATCTCCAATCTTGTTCTGGATGGCGACTCCACCCTGTTTCACTCCATCAACCGCAACAAGCAGAGCTTTGCGGCAGACCTGAAGAACCCAGCGGATCGCGAACACGTCCTGACCCTGTTGCGACGTGCCGATGTGATGATTCAGAACTTCAGGCCCGGCGTGATGGAGAAGGCGGGCCTGGGCTATGACGATGTGGCCGCACTCAATCCGCGCCTGGTCTATGGCGAGATCACTGGCTATGGCAAGCAGGGCCCCTGGCGTGGCAAACCCGGCCAGGATCTGCTGGTGCAATCTCTCTCGGGCCTGCCGTGGCTCAACGGCGATCAGCAGCAGCCACCGGTTCCGTTTGGGCTGGCCGTCTCAGACATGATGGCCGGAGCGCATCTGGTGCAAGGTATTCTGGCCTGCCTGGTGCGGCGAGGCGTGACCGGCCGCGGCGGCTACGTCGAGGTCAGCCTGTTGGAGTCCACGCTGGATCTGCAGTTTGAGGTGCTCACCACGTATCTGAACGACGGCGGGCAGCCCCCCGTGCGCAGCGCCGTGAACAACGCACATGCCTACCTGGGCGCGCCTTACGGCATCTACGCCACGGCAGATGGCTACCTGGCGCTGGCCATGCAGCCTGTGGTGCGACTGGGCGAGTTGCTGGCTTGCCCCGCCCTGCTCGCCTTCTCTGACCCCGCCTCGCTGTTTGAGCAACGCGACACCATCAAGCAGATCTTGGTTGGCCACCTGCGCACCCACACGACAGCCCACTGGCTGGGCATTCTGGAGCCCGCAGACATCTGGTGCGCGGATGTGCTGACCTGGGATCGACTCTTCGCCCATGCGGGCTTTCAGTCGCTGGATATGGTGCAGACGGTGGGCCACCGGCCTGAGGCCGTACTACGCACGACGCGCTGCCCGATTCGCATCGACGGCGAAAAGCTAACCAGTCCGCGCGGCGCACCGAAGATCGGCGAGGACAACGCGACGATCCTGAACGAACTTGCCGAGGACCGGAAGTAATGCCACGCAGCGATCGCTTTCGCATCGCCGTGCGTCGCTTTGACGCCTTTGAGTCTGCTGTGGCCGAGCAGTGGCAGCACTGGGAGGCAACCGCCCGAACCGGCCTGCGGCTGGAGGCGGTGGCGATGGACCTGCCCGAACTGGAAGACGCACTGCTCGGGCAGCAAGGACTTCGCAACGGCGCATGGGACGTTGCTTTTCTGCCGACCGACTGGATACCCGCCGTCGCCGCCAGCGATGCGGTTGTGGACCTGGCACCAATGCTGGCAGTCGATGCGCCGGAGGAGTATCCGGAGGCCTGGCCAGAGTCGCTGCTGCGCCTGCAGCGCCATGGCAAGGCAGTGCTGGGCCTGCCCTACCACGACGGACCGGAGTGCCTGCTGTATCGTACCGACGTCATGAAAGATGCGGCGCTGCAGCAGGAGCACGCCCAGCGGTATGGCGCGCCGCTGCGTCCGCCGCAGACGTGGGACGAGTTTCATCGCACCGCGCGCTTTCTGCACGGGCGCAGGCCGGGCATGGCGGGCGCGGTCCTGGCGGGCTTCCCTGACGGACACAACCTGGTCTACGACTTTCTGCTGCACCTGTGGACGCGCGGAGGCGAGATCGAGTTGGCGCCAGATCGGCTCCGCCTGCAGCAGCCAGCTGCGCTGGAGGCGCTGCGCTACTACCGCGCCCTCGCCACAGACGTCCTGGCGGTTCACCCGCAGAGCGCTGCGTTCGACTCCGTGCAGGCGGGGCTGGCCTTTGCTGCCGGCGAGGCAGCCATGGCCGTCAACTGGTTTGGCTTTGCTGCGCTGGCCCACACCGCAGACCACTCCCGCGCGCGCGGCCACGTCTCGGTTGCTCCCATTCCGCACGGCGAAGGCGGCACCAGCGCTTCCCTCAACGTCTATTGGATTCTGTCTCTGGCCGCGGGTTCGCCGCATCGCCGGCTCGCCTGGAGCTTTCTGCGTCACTGCGCCAGCCCGCCCATGGACCTGCTGACCACGCAGCATGGCGGGATTGGCTGCCGCCGCGCCACCTGGCAGCACCCCGAGGTGCTGCGCAGCCTCCCGTTCTGCAATCAGTTAGAGACGCTGCATCGCACCGCACGCGAGATTCCTGCGCGGCAGGACTGGCCACAGATCGCAGCCATCCTGGACCGCATGATGACTGCCACCATCGCCACAACGCGCCCCGTGCCGACGTTACTTGCAGAGGCCCAAGCCGCGCTGCAGGCCCGGCCCGGCTGAGGCCGCAGCGATGGACAACTCCCCCTTGCCAATTCCACTTTTTGGAATTTAGGATTCATCCCCAGCATGGCAACTCGAAAAATAAAAACAATTTCTCCCTCGAACTCTACCCCGGTGCCTCCCCCTGCTGCCGAGCGTCGTGGAGATCGCAACGAGTCCCTGACGGTGCTGCGTGCGTGCGAGGTGCTCAAGGCGTTTCGCGCCACTGGCGAAGAGCTGCAGCTGACCGAGGTGATGGCCCGCACCGGACTGCCGAAGACGACCGCGTTCCGGCTGCTGCGCACGCTCATTCATGGCGGGTTGCTGGAGCGTGCCGGCGCAGGGCTCTATCGCAATCGCTTCACGCCGATCGGAGCACGAGCTTTCCGCATCGGCTTTGCTGCTCAGGGTGACTCCGAGTTCTGTCGTCAGGTGAAGCAGAGCCTGGAGGCCGCCGCTGCGCGCGAACACATCCATCTCATTACGCTCAACAATCGCTACAGCGCGCGCGAGGCCGTGCGCAACGCTGACCTGCTGATCCGCGAGAAGGTTGACCTGGTGTTGGAGTTCCAGACCTACGAACGCGTGGCACCCGTGCTGGCCGCGAAGTTTCTGGAGGCGCAGACCCCGGTGGTCGCCATCGAAGTGCCACATCCGGGCGCGACCTACTTTGGCGCAAATAACTACAAGGCCGGCCTGATTGGCGGCAAAGCCCTGGGCCGCTGGGCACGGGAGAACTGGGACGGTAAAGTGGACCAGTTGCTGTTGCTGGAGCTGCCCATCGCCGGCTCGCTGCTGGAGCTGCGCCTGACTGGACTGGTGGACGGGCTGCGCGCCGAGCTGCCGCAGATTAACTCCGTCCCGGTGGCACATCTGAACGGACGCGGCAACATGGAACAGGTGCTTGAGGTGCTCCGCCAGTATCTGCGTCGCGCGCCCGCCCGGCGCACCCTGGTGGGCGCAGTGAACGACGTGTGCGCGCTGGCGGCCCTGCGAGCGTTCGACGAGATCGGCCGCAAGCATCTTTGCGCTGTGATGGGACAGAACGCCATTCCCGACGCACGCGCCGAGCTGCGCCGCCCTGACACTCGACTGGTGGGCACGGTGGCCTACTTTCCCGAGCGCTACGGCGACGAGATCATCGCACTCGCGATGCAGATGCTGCAGAACAAGCCGACGCCGAACACCGTGTTTGTGAAGCACCAGCTGATTACGCCGCGCAACGTCGACCTGATCTATCCGCTGGATGCGCAGCAGAGTGCGCGAATCGGTTTTCCCTCTCTCCGGCCACGTGCCGCCGCAAACTAGTTCCGCCTTGCGGAATCGTTCGCGGCCCACGATTGCCGCTCGCACCAGACAGACTGCACGCTTAGGCTGAACGAAGAAAGGTCGCAGAGGTTGAAGACGTTCCCACGTCGCACGTTTCTCAAGTCTGCCGCAGCCAGCTCGCTGCTGTGCGCAGCCGGTCCCCTGCGCGGAGTCGCCGCACCGGCTGGCGCGGTATTGCAGGAGGTGGGCTACGGCGCGGCCCACCTGACGGGCGGCCCATTGCAGCAGCAGTATCTGGCGGTGCGGGCGCACTACCTGGCGCTCGACAACGATCGCCTGCTGAAGGTCTACCGGCAGCGTGCCGGGCTACCTGCTCCCGGTGTGGATATGGGCGGCTGGTACGACCGCAACGGCTTCGTCCCCGGTCATGCGCTGGGCCAATACATCTCTGGCCTGGCCCGGCTGGGTGCGAGCACTGGCGACCAGGCCTGTCGGCAGAAGGTGCAGGAGCTGGTCCGCGGGTTTACCGCTACCCTTGGCGCGCAGAACCAGTCGATCCTGCGACCGGAGTCGAACCAATGGGTGTGTTACACGCTGGATAAGCATCTGGCTGGTCTGGTGGATGCCGTCCAACTGGCGGGCGTGACCGAGGCACAGGAGACGCTGCTGCGGACCTTTGCCGGGGCGCGCGCCTTGCTGCCCAGCCAGGGCCGCGACCGCATCGGCAAGAAGGAGCCGCCCTACGATGAGACGTACGTGATGCCGGAGACGCTGTTTGCGGCCCACGCGCTGACCGGCGAGGCAGCGCTGTACGAGCTGGCACAGCGTTACCTGCTGCGGCGTGAGTTCTTTGAGCCGCTGGCACGCGGCGACGATCCGTTCCCAGGACAGCACGCCCACTCGCATGCCATCGCACTCAGTTCGGGCGGGCGAGCCTACTTTGAACTGCAGGACGCGCGCTACCGCGATGCCCTGCAGCATGCCTTCACCCTGCTGACCACGCAGCAACAGTATGCCAGTGGCGGCTGGGGACCGAACGAGACCTTCATTACACCCGGGCGCGGTGAGCTGTATGCAAGTCTGAGCACAACGGTCGACCACTTTGAGACACCCTGCGGTGCCTACGCCGCCACCAAGCTGGCTCGTTATCTGCTGCGCATGACCGGCGACAGCCGCTACGCCGACTATCTGGAACGCGTGGTGTACAATACGATTCTCGCGGTACGGATGCCTGACGACGACGGTGACTATCCGTACTACTCCACCTACGGCACGCGCGCACGCAAGACCTACTACCCCAGCAAGTGGCCTTGCTGCTCTGGCACGCTGGTGCAGACGGTTGCGGACTACGTGCTGAATCTGTACTTTACCGCTGCGGATGGAGTCTACGTCTCGATGTACGCGCCCTCGGTGTTGACCACCAGGGTAGGCGTCAACAGGCTGCGACTGGTGCAGGAGACCAGCTATCCCGCCAGCGACGAGATCCTTATCCGGATTGACGAATCCCCTGCGACACCGTGGGCGCTGCATCTGCGGATACCAGCGTGGGCCAGCGGTGCCAGCGTCGCCATCAACGGCACAGTACAGCCGGCGGCGCCCGGTCGCTTTCTCCGATTGGCGCGACGCTGGAAGCCTGGCGACTCCGTGCGACTGGTGCTGCCGCAGAGCTTCCGCACGGAGAGCATTGACGAGCTGCATCCGGAGACCGCTGCGCTGATGCGCGGCAGCGTGCTGTACGCCTCGCTCAACGCAACAACGCCAGAGCTGCCTCCACTGCTGGGCACGTCCACGTTGCACGGCGTTGGCCCGTCGCAGTATCAGCAGCAAGGGAGGCTGTTTGTCCCGTTCTATACCGTGCAGCAACAAACCTACAGCGTGTACCACACGCTTCGTTGAGGGATGAGGAGACGATGGAACGAATCGTGGCTCGCTATTGGATGGAGACCGCCTTCCCCGTGGAAGAGGCAGCGGCAACCATCGCCGGGGAGCAGTCCACCGGTACGTTTGTGGCGGTACCCGGCGAGACCCAGGCCCTGCGCGAGCGCTACGCTGCACGAATGGAGCGCGTGCAGGACCTGGGCCCTGTCGCACAGGCATCGCTACCCGGCTCTGGCCTGCCACGCCACGGCAAAGCCGAGCGCCGCGCCGCGGAGATCGAACTCTCCTGGCCGCTGGAGAACATGGGTACGTCGCTGCCCAACCTGCTGGCAACGGTGGCCGGCAACCTGTGGGAGCTGAAGGCGCTCTCCGGCCTGCGACTGCTGGATCTGTCGCTGCCAGCGGCGTTTCTGGATCGCTACCAGGGGCCACAGTTCGGGGTGGCGGGCACGCGCTCTCTGACAGGCGTCTACGATCGTCCCATCCTCGGCACCATCCTCAAGCCCTCCGTCGGCATGTCTGCCGCAGAGACCGCAGCGCAGGTGCGCATGCTGGCTGAGGCAGGCGTGGACTTCATCAAAGACGATGAGTTGCAGGCCGATGGCCCACACTGCCCCTTTGCCGAGCGGGCCCCGGCGGTGTTGCAGGTGCTGGAGCAGCACGCGCGCCGCACCGGCAAGCGCGTGATGTACGCAGCCAACATCACCGGCGAGGTGGACGAGATGCTGGCTCGCCACGACCTGGTGGTGCAGCACGGCGGCACCTGCGTGATGGTGAGCATGAACTCCATCGGACTGCCTGCCATGAAGGTCCTGCGGGCGCACGCCAAGGTCGCCATCCACGGCCACCGCAACGGCTGGGGATTGCTGGGGCGTTCACCAGCCCCGGGCATGAGCTTTGTCGCGTTTCAAAAGCTGTGGCGCCTGGCCGGCATTGACCACACCCACGTCAACGGCCTGAGCAACAAGTTCTGCGAGCCGGACGACTCCGTGATTGCCTCGGCGCGAGCCTGCCTGACGCCGATGTTTGCGCCGCCGCACCCTGGCTGTGAGGTGGTGCCGGTCTTCTCCTCTGGCCAGACCGCGCGCCAGGCCCCGGCGACCTTTGCCGCACTGGGGTCAACGGATCTGATCTTTGCCGCAGGCGGAGGCATTCTGGGTCATCCTGCGGGGCCTGCGGCGGGCGTGCGTAGCCTGCAACAAGCGTGGGAGGCCGCCGTGCTGCAGATTCCACTGGCAAAGTACGCTGAGAGCCACGGCGAGTTGCGCGTGTCGCTGGAGTCGTTTGGTGGCTAGCACCGTGGCACCTGCAGCAGACCAGCTGCTGTACGCCTACTACGGCGATGACTTTACGGGGTCAACCGATGTGCTGGAGTCGCTGGCGCAGGCTGGCGTTGCCAGTGTGCTGTTCCTGCGCATGCCGACGGCGCAGGCGCTCGAGCGGTTCCGGCACTGCCGTGCCATCGGCATTGCGGGCCAGAGCAGAAGCCAGAGCCCCGCGTGGATGCAGGCCAATCTGCCAGACATCCTGCAGGCGTTGCGCGCGCTCCATCCCGCAGTGGTGCACTACAAGGTGTGCTCCACCTTTGACAGCTCTCCGACCCACGGCAGCATCGGCTGCGCGTTGGAGATCGGACAAACTATCTTTCAGCAGCGCTGCACCCTGGTGGTACCTGCTGCGCCGCATCTGGGTCGCTACGTGTTGTTCGGCAAGCTCTACGCCACGGCAGGCGATGCGCTGTACCGCATCGATCTGCATCCCACCATGAGCAGGCATCCGGTAACGCCGATGCTGGAGCCAGACCTGTGCAAGCATCTGGCCCGTCAGACTGCGTTGCCGCTGCGGCTGCTCGACGTGTTGGCACTTCGCGACAAGCATCCGGCAGAGGCGCTGGCAGGCTGCGACCTTGAGGAAGCCTGCGCGATCGTGCTGGACGGGGTCGACGACGCCACCAGCCGTGCAACCAGCCGGCTGCTGATGGCGATGAGCGGGCCGGAACCATGCTTTGTGGTGGGGTCGTCCGGCGTTACAGAGGCCCTGGTCGCCATGTGGCGCGAGCAGGGTTGGCTGCCACCCGTTGCAGCCACCGCGAGACAGGCGACGGCTGCCGAGCCCCTGCTGGTCGTCAGCGGGAGTTGCTCGCCGGTTACCGAGCGTCAGATTGTGTGGGCTCGGGCCAATGGCTTTGTACCCGTTGCGGCCGAGGGCGCTCGCCTGTGCGACCCGGCCAGCTGCGACGCCGAGAGTGCGCGGCTGGAGCTGCTGGCACGACCTGCCCTGCAGCGTGGCGCCAGCGTAGTGCTGTACACCGCGCTGGGTCCACTGCAGCCCGGTGCCGCACCAGCACCCCACAGGCTGGGCCAGGCGCTGGGCAGAGTGACCCATCGGCTGCTGCAACAGTGCGGCGGGCTCACGCGCGTGGTCCTGTGCGGTGGCGACACGGCAAGCCACGCCGTGCCTCAGCTCCCGGTCTCTGCCCTGCAGTGGTTGGCTCCGCTGGCGCCAGGTGCGCCGCTCTGCCGGGCCTACGGAGAGGATGGTTTTCGCGATGTGGAGCTGGTGCTGAAGGGCGGACAGATTGGCGCGGAGGACTTCTTCGCCCTGGCGCGCGCGGGCGGAGCTGCCAGCGGCTAACGCTGCGGTGGTGCGGCTTCGATCGGCTGCGAACAGTCTACCCGCCAGAACAGCAGGGACGCCGCCAGCACCATGCCCGCGATCACCAGCAACGGAATGCGATAGCTGCCGGAGAGCTTGACCACATAGCCGAAGACGATGGCACCAACCCATCCGCCCAGATTGCCAAACGTATTCATCACACCCGTTGCCGCGCCACCGTAACTCCCCCCGATGCGCAGGCACATGGCCCACGCCGCCGGCAGCATCAGGTCCATCACTCCCAGGCCAAGCGCCGCCAGCACCACTACCGCCCATGACTGACGCACGGCAGCCAGCCCGAACAGCATGAGCGCGGTGGCCGCCAGGCACACGCTGCACAGCAGTCGATACCCTGTGCGCGGCCCCTCTCGCATCACCAGCCGCTGCGCCAGTTGCCCGCCGACCAGGTTGCTCGCCAGCCCCAAAACGAACGGCAACGCAGCAACAATGCGCAGGGACGAGCGACTGAACCCCGCCCCCTGCACCAGCCATGTGGTGAACCATCCAAAGTAGAACCAGCTGCCCCACGCATAGCAGAAGTAGGCCAAAGCGATGCGCTGCAACTGCGTGTGTCGCGCCAGGCGGCGCCACGGAACAGGTGCCGCTGGTTCCATCTGCGTAGGCTCCAGCTCCGCAAGCTCCTGCGCGGAGACGCCGTGCATCTGCGAAGGCAGGTTCCGGAACCAGACCAGCCACACCAGCCCCCACACCACTCCGGCAGCTCCCAGCAGCCAGAAGGCGGATCGCCAGCCGAGCTTTCCAAAAAGCGGAATGAGCAGCAAAGGGGCCAGCGCTCCACCCAGCCGGCTGGCACCCCACACCACACCCTGCGCGCGCGCGTGCTGTTGGGGTGGAAACCACCGTGCAATCACGCCCGAGGCGTTCGGGTACGCCCCGGCTGCCCCAAGGCCAAACAGGAATCTGGCGGCAACTAACTGGCCCAGGCTGCGGCACCAGCCGGTGAGCGCGGTGAAGATGGACCACCAGATGCTGATGCGCGCCAGCTCCTGACGCTGCCCCCAGCGGTCGCCCAGCGCTCCCGAGGGCAACTCAAACAGCGCATTGGCCAGAATGTAGCTGGAGAGCACCCAGCCCCACGCGACCGGCGAGAGATGAAGATCCTGCCGCACGCTTGGCTCTGCAATGGCAATCGCCATGCGGTCGAGAAAGGTAAGTACGGAGACGGCCGCGAGCATGGCCAGCACCAGAGATCGGCGCGTCAAGCCATTGGCTCCGCGCTGCGCTGCGCCAGCACGTCGCGAACCCGCAGCACTGCCAGCTCCGGACTGGCCAGCACCGGCACGGGCAGGGTATTCGGAGGGAGGCTGGCCAGAATGCGCGCCATAGAGGCCTGCGCCAGCACCACGACCTCCACCTGTGCGGCCAGTTGCTGCAACTGTTGCGCCACAATGCGGTCATGCGTCGCCGTGTCACCCGCCATCACCGCATCAAACGCGCCTTCGCACAGGCACTCCACCAGCTCCACTCCACGCGCAGGAGCCTTGCTCCGCACGAGAGCGCAGGTCGGCTCCAGCGTAGTGCGCAGGGTAGCCAGCACACCGATGCGGCTGCCCAGCGTGACGGCCAGCTCGGCCATGGCCTCGTCGATGCGCAGCACGGGGCAATCGAAGACCTGCTGAGCCAGCGTTGTAGCCGCGCCAATCGAAGAGCACGTCACCAGCACGGCGTCTGCACCGGCAGCCACGGCAGACTCCACCATGCCGATCACGCGGCGCATCGTACGTTTCTCCAGGTGGCCAGCGGCGATGGTGTTGCGTATCAGGCTCTCATCCACCATGTGAACGAGCTGCACAGCGGGCAGATGTTTGGCACACAGCGCCGTAAACAGGGGCGTGAGCGAGGGCGAAGTGTGGATGAGGGCGAGCGTCTGGGGCAAGGGTTACTCCGTGGTGCGGTAGCACAGGCAGGTATCCTGCTTCGCACAGCACCATACATCCTCTTCCATCGTCGCAGAATTGCAAATGCGGCGGGGCCCACGGTGCCAGCATGCGGAATGCTGCGCTGTGGTCCTGCGATCGCGTCAACGCACTTTCGCGCAGCCATGCAACTAGGGTACAAAGGCTTCGATGAGACGCCTCGCCACCGAAGCCCTGTTGGTGCTCGCTCTGCTGTTCCCGTCGGCCCGCAGTCTGGCAGCGACAACGACGGCAGCGGCCGTCGTCACGACGCAGGACGAGCTGCGGCTGGGCGCGGCCTGGTATCCGGAACAGTGGCCGGAGTCGCGCTGGGACGCTGACCTGGCGCTGATGCAGCGCGCCGGCCTGCGCGTCGTGCGCGTGGGCGAGTTTGCCTGGAGCCGCATGGAACCCAGCGAAGGCCACTACGACCTGGACTGGCTGGCACGAGCCATTGCCGCCGCAGGTCGCCATCACCTGCAGGTGGTGATTGGAACGCCCACCGATGCTCCGCCGGCGTGGCTTACCGCCAGGTATCCTGAGACGCTGGGCACCAACGCAGACGGCAGCCTGCGTCAGCATGGCAATCGGCGACAGTTCAACTACGCGAACCCACGCTATCGAGCGTTCTGTCGCGACATTGTGACGCAACTGGCACAACGCTTCGGGCACGACCCGAACGTGATTGGCTGGCAGATCGGCAATGAGTACACCGACGAATCCTACGATGCTGCGACCCGTGCGCAGTTCCAACACTTTCTGCAGCAGCGCTACACCACACTGGACGCGCTGAACCAGCGCTGGAGCACAGCCTACTGGTCGCAGCATTACGACAGCTGGGCAGAGATTCCGCTGAACGCGGAGTCCGGCAATCCTGGCCTGATGCTGGAGCATCGACGCTTTGTGACGGCGACCTGGCAGGAGTTTCAACACGTGCAAGTTGCGGTGCTGCGGCGACTGACTGCGCCGCAACAGTTTGTGACCACCAATGTTGGCGGGCTGGCGTGGAGCGAAAACTGGGACCACTACGCCATGCAGCAGGAGCTGGACCTGGCCAGTTGGGACGACTACGTGGGCAGCGGGCACCTGGATGCAACCCGCAACGCCTTTCTGAATGACTTTGTCCGTGGCTGGAAGCGGCAGAACTTCTGGGTGATGGAGACGCAGCCGGGCTCAGTCAACTGGGCACCCATCAGCAACGCGCTGGATCGCGGCGAGACGCGCGAGCTGGCATGGCAGACCGTGGCCCACGGTGCCGACGCCGTGCTGTACTGGCAATGGCGCAGCGCGCTGAATGGCCAGGAGCAGTACCATGGCGCGATCGTCGGGCCCGATGGCGAGCCTCTGCCGTTGTATGACGAGGTCCGGCAGACGGGGCAGGAGTTTGAGCGGCTGTCCTCCACCGTGGCCGGGACCACCCTTCATGCCGAGGTCGCCTTGTTGGTGGACTACGACTCGCGCTGGGCCATCGACTTTCAGCGACACAACAGTACCTACGACCAGTTGCAGGTGCTGTTGCGCTGGTACCAGGCGCTGCGCCGTGGCGGGCGCAACGTGGACGTGGTGAACGCGACCGCTCCGCTGGACCAGTACAAGCTGGTGATTGCGCCCAACCTGAACGTGCTGCCTGCCTCGCTGGCGGAGCATCTGCTGCAGTACGTCCGGGGCGGAGGCTCACTAGTGCTGGGGCCGCGCTCCGGAATGAAGGACTGGGACAATGCCTTGCAGACGACGCTGCAGCCCGGGCCTTTGGCTGCGGCCCTGGGGGCACACGTCGCGCAGTACTATGCGCTGTCAGCCTCCGTCCCGATTGCGGGCCAGTCCGTGGAAGGCTCCGCCGAAACCTGGGCCGAGCGCCTGGCGACCGACAGCCCCGATGCGCATGTGCTGTTGCGCTACGGCCACGCCAACGGCTGGTTAGACGGACAACCCGCAGCCGTGCAACGAACCCTGGCCCGCGGAAGCCTGGCCTATGTGGACACTGTGCTGGACGCTACCCTGACGGAGTGGCTGACGGACTACTTCCTGCAGCAGGCCCGCGTCCCCCCCGGCCCATGGCCGCACCTACCCCCGACCGTGGAAGCTGCAAGCCGGACTGGTCGTGGCAAGACCCTCCACTTCCTGCTGAACCACGGCCGCGAGCCCGTTACGCTGGCGCTGCCCTGGCCCGCGACAGACCTGCTGGACACCCGAGGTCGCGCCCCAAACCAGACGAACTTCATCACCCTGCAGCCGCATGGAGTGGCCGTGCTGGAGGTGACTCCATGACTCCGGGCATAGGTCTTGCGCAGGTGCATTATGCCGACAGCCTTGCCCCTCACTTCTCTGTCAACGTGAAGACCGAGACGCCGCCCCGTACCCGATAGCCCTGCGCACCATCGGGAGCGTTGTCCTGTGCTGCGGCTGCCTGCGGCAGTGCCACGGCTGCAATCGGCTTGTTGATGCGCTGTCCATCGCGTGGAGTCAGCCACACCTCAGCACTCTGCGCGGCAGGCACGGTCACGCGCACCGTCACCACCTTGCCATGGCGCGTCCACTCGCTGGCCACCGGGCCCAGCGTGGAGCGAAAGCTGGCCCGCGCCCAGTTCACCCCATCCAGCAGCGCCGGGCGAAAGACGATCTGTTGACCAGACGGTCGTGACAGGTCAAAGTCCAGTCCGGCCAGTCCGCGATAGAACCACTCTTCCGCCCCGCCCAACATGAAGTGATCCTGCGAGGCGTCGGGGTTCGCATCCCAGGCCTCGGTCAGCGAGGTCGCTCCAGCGGCCAGCTGCGAGCCATAGCTGGGCGGGTCGTTGCGCAGCATCAGAGCCAGCACAACGTCCGATCGGCCGGCCTGCATCAGTGCCCGCACCAGATAGGGATAGCCCACCTCGCCCGTGGTCACGTGGTCGTGGTGCGCGTGAATGTCGTCCACAATATGCTGCAGCACGGCGGCACGGCTGGCAGTCGGCACCAGTCCCAGCGCCAGCGGCATGGCGTTCGCGGTCTGGCTGCCCGTATCGTACTGCGCCTGATCGGCGTGGAAGTAGCGTCGGTTGAAGGCGTCTGCCTCCTGCGCAGCCAGCGCGGCATATCGGCTGGCGTCGTCAGGCTTGCCCAGCAGAGTAGCCACTCTGGACATCACATGCGCATCCTCATACAGCATCAGCGTGCCTGTCACGCCGAGCGAGGTGAGCTTGCTGACGCCGGGTGCACCCGGGCCGATGTCGTACCAGTCGCCCAGACCGTAGGCAACAATCCCGTCCTGCGCGCGGCTCTTCAGGTACTCCACATAGTGCTGCATCACCGGGTACGCCTCGGCCAACTGCGGCAGGTCACCGTAGAAGCGATAGGTGGCCCATGCCGCCAGCACAGAGGCAGAGCCCCACTCCGGCGAGTCGTCAAAGATGGCGTACTTCGGCCCAAAGACCGTGTACTGCGGCGCAATGGTTGGCACCTCACCATCGGCGTGCTGCGCGTCCGCGATATTCTGCGCGGTAGCGCGATACAGGCCGCGCAGATCGTTGTTGTACAGCAGCCCCGGTGCCACCAGATGCGTCTCTTCCAGCCAGCCGAGCTTCTCGCGGTGCGGACAGTCGGTAAACAGGCTTACCGAGTTGTTGTGCATCGCCTCCACGATGAGTTTGTGGATGCGATTGAGTGCCTCCGACGAGCTGGCGAACGCACCCGTCCGGGGCGAGGAGCTGTGCACGGCGTCGCCCGTCAGCGCGAGCACCTGCCCGGCGCCGCCGCTCCACTCCACCTGCAAGTAGCGGAAGCCGTAGTAGCTGAAGCGCGGATGCCAAGGCTCGGAAGCACCACCGCGTAGCGTATAGCGAAACCACTGCGGCCCGCCGGAGCTGTGCTGCGAGACGGTGCCATCCGACGCCAGCAGCTCACCCGGCGTCAGCTTCACGCTGGCCCCGCGCTGGCCGCGTACGGTGATCTCC
>JAGWNX010000188.1 GCA_028872955.1 Acidobacteriota bacterium | reverse complement strand
TTGAAATAGCGGTTGACCTCCTCGGGCACGCCGCTGCGACGGTCCTTGCGCAGCACCGTGGCCGTGGTGCTGACCATCGCACGCAGGCGCGCCGCGGCATTGTTGGAGCGGAACTCCTGCACGAAGGACAGCATCACCGACAAGGTCACCATCAGCGCGATGATGGTGGCAGCGTCGTAGTCACCCAGGTAGACCGACAGGCCCGACAGCGTCACCAGCAGGATGTTGAGCGGATTCCAGAAGTGGTGCAGCAGCTGCGCCGGCACGCTGGGCTGATGCTCATGTGCGATGGTGTTGGGACCGGACTCTTCCAGGCGTTCGGCCGCTTCGCGGTCGAGCAGGCCGTCGGCCGAGCTGCGCAGGCGGCGCAGCGCGATCTCGGGGTCGGCTGTGGCGCTGTCGCGCAGCAGTTGCGAGGCCGTCACGCTGGCGCGCACAGCCTCCTGGCTGCCATGGAACAGGCGCTGGATCTTCTGCCCGATGGGGCTGTTGGCAAGTTGGGGGGATTGCATCAAGCTTCTCCGAACGACCGGACTAGGGCCAGGGGCCGACAGTGCGGAGCAAGACGGCAACAGGCTTCCGCGCGCCCCGGTTGATTGACGGTCCAGCGGCGGGATCGGTTGACGTGGTGCGGCGTGGGGACGGTCACATGGCTGGGACAGTACCCACCGGTGCTGGCGCATCCGGCTGTCGACACTTTGGGCTACTGTCCAAGGTTGGGCTCTCAGGCCATGAACACCCCGCGAGGGTAGTCGGCGCACTGCGGTGTGTCAACCCGTTTGGCCCGCGGGCTGCGGGTTTTGGGGCGATTGCGTGCAATGCGCACGGCTGCGGTGCTTGACAGCGGGCGTGCCGCCGAACAAGGTTTGCGCCCCACCTTCCTGCTGGCGCCACGCGATGATCGTCCGTCCCCGTCCTCACTGGTTCCTGATCCTGTTCGTCTGGCGCGGCTCGATCCTGAACAAGATCCTGCCGCAGCTCGCCTTCACGGTGATCCTGTCGATGCTGGTGGTGGCCTGGCAGGGCGAACTGCTGCACTGGAAGATCACGCTGACCACCGTGCCATTCAGCCTGCTCGGCGTCACCGTGGCGATCTTCCTCAGTTTCCGCAACAGCGCCAGCTACGAAC
>JAGWNX010000187.1 GCA_028872955.1 Acidobacteriota bacterium | reverse complement strand
AGTCGACCATGGCCCTGACTGCAGTCCTGCTGCGTGCCACTGCGCTGTTCGCGCTCACCGCCGTCGCCGAAATTGTCGGCTGCTACCTGCCCTGGCTGGTCTTGAAGCAGGGCAAGTCACCCTGGCTGCTGCTGTCAGCCGCAGTCTCGCTGGCACTGTTCGCCTGGCTGCTGACTCTGCACCCCACGGCAGCGGGCCGGACCTATGCAGCCTACGGCGGGGTCTATGTGGTTGTCGCGATCGCCTGGCTATGGGTCGTGGAGGGCATCCGGCCGGACCGCTGGGACCTGCTGGGAAGCTGCATCATTCTCGCGGGCATGTGCACCATGGTGCTCGCGCCGCGCGGTCAGCCGGGATGAATGCCGTGACTCTGGAGTCGGATCTGACCTGCCCGCAGTGTGGCCACCACGAGCGCATGGTGATGCCCACGGATACCTGCCTGTTCTTCCATGAATGCAAGCAGTGCCACGCGCTGCTCCGACCCAAGGCCGGCGACTGCTGCGTGTTCTGCTCGTTCGGATCCGTGAAATGCCCACCCGTTCAACAGCAGTCGGGATGCTGCAGCCGATGACAGCAATTCGGGATCATCTCTAGGTCAAGGGTGGGATGCGATGCTGACCCCGCAAGATGGAGCTTGCTGCTGGTCCTGGGCGTCGTCACGAATCATCTGCGCCCACCTCTTGTTCCCAGAGCGCGCACCCTTCAGACTGCCGGGCGACCAACAGTACGCCGCCTTCATAGCGACAGACGATGTGCGGCCAGACCGCCTGCTCGCGGTTTCAACGTTGCACTTGTTGTAGGACTTGCGTCCTCGCGCTATCGATCTGTCATGGGTATGGCCAACGCATCGATCGGTGCAGAAGCTGGTTGGGCGGCACCTACGTTTGGCTCGCGGCCAGGGAAGAACCAGCGACGGCCGCACGATCGCCCCTTGCTGCCGCTGCGGATCTCGCACCCCGGAAGCCCTCGGGCAGTACACTAAAACAACTTGCCCAGGGTAAACGGGAAGCCAGCCGTCAACTTGATCCCGGCAAGACTTGAGACACCGAAAGAACCAGCCCCCCAGATGCTTGCCCTGGACCTCGACGGAAACCATGATCCGGTGGTGATACAACGGGCGCGGCGCCCAATG
>JAGWNX010000186.1 GCA_028872955.1 Acidobacteriota bacterium | reverse complement strand
GGCGCGCGGCGCACCAGGTAGCGCAGCACGAAGCCCGGGAAAGCCAGCACGATGAACATCGACAGCGACACGGCGTAGAACTCCCAGTGCTGCGGATAGATCTGGCCCAGACGCTGCTCGACCGCCAGCGCGATGCCTCCCACCACGAAGTACAGCAGCACGAGTTCGAACACGCGCATCCACCAGGCCTTCAGCTGCTTGAGCGGGAGCACCAGGAAAAAGCGGTCGGAGACGAAGGGCGCATTGGCGCCCAGCAGCGCGAGCACGAGTACCAGCCAGACAGCGGACGATTGCATGCGAGAGGCCTGTTTCGAAGAATCCGCGTGGTCAGCGCAGGGTGTTGGTGATCGCCTGGTAGCACAGGGTCATCAGGCCCCCCGGCACGATGCCCAGCGCGAGCACGGCCAGTCCGTTGAGGGACATCAGCGCCCAGGCCGAGCCCGACGCGCTCACCCGGTGCTCGCGGGTCGGGGCGTCGAAGTACATGATCTTGACCAGGCGCAGGTAGTAGAAGGCGCCCACAACCGACACCAGCACGGCGAACACGACCAGCCACACTCGCCCGGTCGCCAGCAGCGCCTGCAGTACGACGAACTTGGAATAGAACCCGGCGAAGGGCGGAACCCCGGCCAACGAGAACATGAGGAAGGTCATGATACCGGCCAGCCAGGGGTGGGTCTTGCCCAGCCCGGCGAAGTCGCGCAGCTCCTCGGCCTCGAAACCCTCGTGGGCCAGGAACATGATGATGCCGAAGGTGCCCAGGGTGCTGAGCACGTACACGATCATGTAGAACACCGCGGCGCCGTAGGCCTGCGAAGACGACATGCCGTTGCCGTTGATCATGCCCGACATCAGGCCCAGCAGCACGAAGCCGATCTGGGCGATGGTCGAATACGCCAGCATGCGCTTGAGGTTGGTCTGCGCGATGGCCGCGAAATTGCCCACCAGCAGCGACATCACCGCCAGCAGCATCAGCATCTCCTGCCAGTCCATGGCCAGCGGGAACAGGCCCAGCACCAGCAGGCGGATGGCCATCGCGAAGGCGGCCAGCTTGGGCGCGGCGGCGACCAGCAGCACCACCACGGTGGGCGCGCCCTGGTAGACGTCGGGCAGCCACATGTGGAAGGGCGCGGCGCC
>JAGWNX010000040.1 GCA_028872955.1 Acidobacteriota bacterium | reverse complement strand
GTATAATCTCCAGAACGACCGCGTCCGGCGGCCCTCCCCGCCGTTGCATCCTATCTTGGAGCGGCGCCGTCTAACAACGGGGGAAGCAGGCGCGCAGTCGAGTTGGCGCAGTTCCTACCAGGACATCTCGCTCAATGAACTTTGCCTCGTCCGATCTCCGCGTGAAGCCGCTTCGTACTCTACCCCGCGCCTTGCCCCTTGCGGCGCTCTTTCTGGTGCCGCCCTGTCTGATCGCCACCTCGGCGCAGGCGGCCACTTCGCGCCCGGTAGCGACGGCCAACACTGCGTCGGCCACCCAGCCCGACCGCTCCTCGGCTTACTACCACTACGCGCTGGCTCATCTGTATGAAGATCTGGCGGTGAACGCCGGTCGTTCGGACTACGCGACCCAGGCGATCGAGGAGTACAAGCTGGCGCTCAACGCCGATCCGACTTCGCTGTTTCTGCAGGATGGCCTGGCCGACCTGTACTTCAAGGTAGGCCGCATCCGCGAGGCAGTCTCCGCAGCCCAGGAGCAGATCAATCGCAACCCCAACGACTTTGCGGCACACGCGCTGCTCGGCAAGGTGTACCTGCGCTCGCTGGGCGATATGCAGGGCCAGCAGTCTGCCCAGATGCTGCAACTGGCAATTACCGAGTACGAGAAGCTGGTGGAGCTGAAGCCTGCAGACATTGAGAACCACCTGTTGCTGGGGCAGCTCTACAGCTTCAACCATGACTCTGCCAAGGCGGAGGCGCAGTTCCAGGCCGCGCAGAAGATTGACTCCTCATCGGAAGAGGTGGTGCTGAACATTGCACGCCTGTACAGCGAGCAGGGTGACCTGGCGCGAGCCGCGCAGGCTCTGGCCGCCGTGCCGGAGACAGATCGCACCGCGCGGATGGAGCTGGCGCTGGCAGGCACCTACGACCAGCTGCACAAGAATAAGGAGGCGATCGCCGCCTATCGTCGCGCCATTGAACTGGATGGCGACGACCTGGACGCCTCGCGCGGGCTGGCTGCGGCGCTGCTGAACGACAACCAGCTGGACGAATCCCTGAAGGTCTACACCAGCATTGTGGCGCAGGAGCCACAGGACGCGCAGTCGCAGATTCACATCGCTGAGATTCAGCGTCGCCAGGGCCATTACGAGGCCGCGCTGGAGACCATCCGCAAGGCTCGCCCGCTGGCTCAGGACTCCGTCGAGCTGATCTATAACGAGGCCCTGACCGACGACGCGCTGGGCCGCTACGACGACTCGGCTGCCATTCTGCTGAAGCTGGTTCAGGACTCGACTCACCCTGACGGCAAGTACACGGAGCAGGAGAAGTCCAACCGCGGCATCTTCCTGGATCGTCTGGGGAATGTGTATCGCGAGCAGAACAAGACCGCAGAGGCGGTCGCCACCTATCGCCTGCTGCTCGACCTGGGGGGAGACTACACCCGCAGCGGCTACCAGGGCATGGTGGATGCGTACCGCGACAACCACCAGTGGGCCGAGGCCACAAATATTGCGGCTGAGGCGGCTCAGGCTCTGGCCAAGGATCACTCCATCCAGCTGATGTACGCCGGGCAACTGGCCGATACGGGCAAGCTGGAACAAGGCCTGGCCCTGGCGCGTGCGCAACTGGCACCCGCACCCGGTGTGCCTGAGGATCGTGACGTCTATCTGGCTCTCGCGCAGATCTACACCAGGGTGAAGCAGTTTCCGCAGGCCGCAGAGCAACTGGACAAGGCCGCCACGCTCTCCTTGCAGCCGGACCAGACGCTGTATGTGGAGTTCCTGCGCGGAGCGCTGTACGACCGTGAGAAGCTTTACGTCCAGGCCGAGGCGGAGTTCCGCAAGGCCCTGACCATCGACCCGCAGAACGCCACGGTGCTGAACTACCTGGGGTATATGTTCGCGGATCGTGGCGTGAATCTGCCTGAGGCGCTTAGCCTGGTGCAGAAGGCCGTGGAGCTGGACCCGCAGAACGGGGCCTACCTGGACTCGCTCGGCTGGGTGTACTTCAAGTCTGGCCAGTATGCCCTGGCAGAGGAGAGCCTGCGCAAGGCGCTGGATCGGATCAGCAGCGACCCAACCATTCACGATCATCTGGGCGAGGTGTACGCCAAGACCGGCCGGCTGAAGCTGGCCGTTACGCAGTGGCAGCGCTCGCTGGACGAGTACGCCCACTCGCTGCCGGCAGACGCAGATCCTGAGGACGTGGCCAAAGTGCAGCATAAGCTGGATACGGCGCGGGTGAAGCTGGCCGTGGTGAAGTCTGAGCCTGCCAAGGCCGACCCTGCCAAAGCAGGGCACAACCAGTAACCGCAGGGGCACACCGCGCAGCGAAGGGCTGCCGTGCGCTGCTATACTTTGCGAGAAGCACAACAGAGGCCCGGCAGCTGCCGGGCTTTCTTGTGCGCACGACCTGCCACCAGGCCGACACCTGCCAGCGCAAGGAGACGGAGCGATGCCACAGCCCAACATTCGCCGACGTGCCCAGCCAGCGACGGATGCCGGGCAGGCACCGCTCTCGCTGCATGCCTGTGCCGTGACGGGTGACGCCGCAGACCCCCTGCTGTCCCGTGTCTACCCGGCGCCGTCGCGGCCCTCGCGCACTTCCTTCCAGCGCGACCGGGAGCGCGTGGTGCAGTCGCGCGCCTTTCGTCGCCTGGCCGGTAAGACGCAGGTCTTCACCAGTCGCGCCTCAGACCACTTTCGCAGCCGGCTGACCCACACGATCGAGGTGGTGCAGATCGCTCGCGCGGTGGCCTCCACGCTCGGCCTGAACGAGGACCTGGCGGAAGTGCTGGCTCTGGTTCACGACATCGGCCATCCACCGTTTGGCCACGCCGGCGAGCGCGCCCTGGACGAATGCCTGAAGCGCCATGGTCTGCGGTTCGATCACAACATCCACGCGCTACGCATTGTGGAGCACTTTGAGCAACGCTACGCCGCGCACCGCGGGCTGAACCTGACGCTTGGGGTTCGCGAGGGCATTGTGAAGCACTCGCGCGACTACACGCTCAAGACTCACCCTGAGCTCAAGGCCTACTTCCTGAATCAGCGGCCGCCGCTGGAGGCGCAGATCATCGACCTGGCCGACGAGATCGCCTACCTGACGGCGGACCTGGACGATGGCGTTGAGTCCGGCCTGCTGGAGATCGACCATATCTGCGACAACATCGACGTGGTGGCGCGCTGCTACCGGCAGGTGCGCAAATTGCACCCCGGCGTGGAGCAGAAGTTCCTCTTCCACGAGGCGCTGCAACTGATGCAGAACGTGCTGACCGACGACCTGATCGCGACCACCCGGAGCAACACGCTGGCCATCGGCGCCACCAGCCTTGCCGATATTCGTCGGCACCCGCAGCGGCTGGCCGTCTTCTCGCCAGAGATCGAGTCCGACCGCATGCAGGAGAAGCGCTACCTGTATGACACCCTGTACACCTGTCGGGAGCTGGAGATCGAGCACGACAAGGCGGAAGAGGTGGTGACGGCGCTCTTCAACCACTGGGTGCAGTCGCCCGACGAACTGCCCGAGTCGTACCACGAAGAGGTGCAGACCGAGGGGCTGGCCCGCACGGTGGCAGATTACATTGCAGGCATGACGGATAGCTTCATCCTCCTGCAGTACGCCGGTGTGAAGCGCACGCTGCGGCGGTAGGGAGCAAGTCCTGATAGATGGTGTCAATTGAGACTATGTGCAAATATTTGCTGCTATTGAGAGAAATTCCTGGGTCTAGTCAGCGTAACAAGCAAGAGGGCTCTGGCTATCCTAGGTGAATATTTGACACGATGCGGACGGGCACCGCTGCTACAGTGCCCGAGATACTATTGCCGCGCTGTGGCTACTCCGTCGCTGCGATTAGCTGCCATGCCAGAATATCCATCCACCCCCTATTGCAAAGTTATGGTTTGGTGTGTATAGGTCTGTCTAACTTATCCATGAGGTATGCTCCATGCGATTCATGTGGCGCTGGCTTATACCATTGTTTTGTCTGGGAACTGCAGCGTATGCAGACACGATCTCGGTTGGGCCACTGACCTTTGGAGGCAATGTCCCATTTCAAGGGCTGACTTATGTTGCACCTCCACCGAATTCCACACAGCTTGCGGTCGTGTTCGGCCTTGCGCCAGGTATGTATGTAGGGAGCAGTCAGTTCAGCACCGTCAGCCAAAGCTACCCGTTTGCGTTTGATGTCGCTCCAGGGTGGGCAATTTCAAGTATTTCGCTCGGCCCGGTTCCGGACTACGGCTGGAGTCCTTCAGCTCCCTTCAACTCTGTAGGAGTCGGATGGGTGGAGCAACTTACCCTTTGTCCCGCGCAGGGTGCGTGCACGATCGTCACGAACACAGGGATATCCGGTGGTGCGCCTCAACCCGCGTTTCGATTAGCAGTGGACGCTACTCCCGGCACCGGAATATTGCAGCTTATCGGCGAGGTTCAAAATGCAAGTTTGAGCACGAATGGACCAATACAAGCAGACATCTATCTGACGAGCGTGGTTCCAGAGCCATCCACGATTGTGTTGGCGGGTACCGGAGTGCTGGGCTTACTGGGACTGGTGAGGCGCAGGGCGATCTCGTCTAGGTGATCGGCTCTCGCAGTCGTGCGGTAGGGGCCCGGCGCGCAGGCATACCGCGGGGTTTCGACGCTCGGGTGCATGCTAGCGGAAGGCTGAATTCTGGCGTCCCCGGCGGGATTCGAACCCACGTTCTCGCCCTGAGGGGGCGTTGTCCTGGGCCTGGCTAGACGACAGGGACTCTCTCATTTTAGGGGGCTTCTGCGGTTTCTGCACGCTCGCCTCGACGAAGCTGTATCCGAAGCGCACACGGCAGCATCGGATTGCTAATCCGGTATCATCATCGCAGGTCCTTACCTATCCCCATGACGCGTACGCGCCAGTTCAAATATCTTGACGCCCTGACGACGGCCTTTGTCGTCATTCTGCTGGTCTCCAACCTGATTGCACAGAAGGTGGTGGCCATAGGGCCATTCAACGTCAGCGGCGCGGTGATCCTGTTTCCGGTGACCTACATCTTCGGCGACGTGTTTACTGAGGTGTATGGCTTTGCATCGTCGCGCCGAGCCATCTGGCTGGGGTTCTTTGGCACGCTGCTGCTCTATCTGGTGGGCACCATCATCATCGCGCTGCCGGCGGCACCGGGCTGGCATAACCAGGCGGCGTTTGATACCGTCTTCGGCTTCATTCCGCGCATTCTGGCAGCCAGCCTGGCGGCCTTCTGGGTGGGGGAGTTCGCAAACTCCTACACCATGGCCAAGCTGAAGCTGCTCACCGACGGCCGCAAGCTGTGGACGCGCACCATCGGCTCCACGGTGGTTGGCCAGGCTGTGGATACCTCGCTGGTGATTACCCTGACGTTTCTGGGCGTCATGCCGCTGCGCACGATTCTGACGATGATCGTCTCGAGTTATCTGCTGAAGGTCGCCTATGAGGTGCTGGCCACGCCGGTGACCTATGTGGTGATTAATTCGCTCAAACGGGCCGAGCGGTCTGACCCCTTTGACCGGCACGAGAGCTTTAACCCCTTTGCCTTCAGCACGCACAAGACGCCAGGCTCCTGAGACGCGGGCACGGCGGAGATCTCGGCGAGGAACGGTTCCGCTGCCGATCTCGTATGGTGCTTGTAGATGGGGCGGTATCGCTGCGCCGTTCGGCAGATCACACGCAGAAATCGCAACCAATGAACGGCAAGTTCATCGAATTGATAGCGTTACAATTTTAGTATCAACCCTCGACCCTAACGTTCAACGCGCACCTACAGTGCGCCCAGTGGCGCAAGCGCAGGATCCGTGCTGCACCCGCACGGCAGTCGTTCCGCCCACCCTGTAAGGAGTCAACGTGCCATCCAATCTCATCGTTCGTCGGTCTCTGACTCTTGCTGCCCTGGTTGCGGCCCTGTGTGCTGCGGGCTGCAAGAGCAGCACAACCCCGGTGGCTGCGGCCCCGCAGGCGATGCCGGTGCAGGTCTCCGCCATCTCGCTGAATCCAGTGCCCACGGGCGACACCTATGTGGCAACCATCAAGAGCCGTCGCTCGGCCACGATGCAGCCGCAGGTGGACGGCAACATTACGCGCATCCTGGTCAAGTCGGGAGACGTGGTGAAGGCTGGGCAGCTGCTGATGCAGATCGATCCACTCAAGCAGGTGGCAACGGTCGAGTCGCAGCAGGGGACGGAGGCGCAGAAGCGCGCCGTCTACCAGTACAACCAGGCAGAGCTGGAGCGGCAGCGCAAGCTGTTCGAGGCTGGCGTTACCTCCAAGCAGGCCTACGACCAGGCCGTGCAGGCGTTTGAGAACGCGAAGGGCGACCTGGCCGCCAACGCCGCGCTGACCAACACGCAGAAGCATCAACTGGCTTACTACCAGATTCGCGCTCCGTTTGCCGGCATCGTGGGCGATATCCCCGTGCACCTGGGCGACTATGTCTCCTCCTCCACGGTGCTGACCACGGTGGATGAGGACAAGGACCTGGAGGCCTACATCTACGTGCCGACGGAGCGGGCCGCACTGCTGAAGCTCGGTCTGCCGGTGCAGATTCTGGACACGAACGGCAACCAGCTGGCGACCACGGCAATCACCTTCCTCTCGCCGCAAGTGGATCCCACGCTGCAGGGCATTCTGGTGAAGGCAACGGTGGGCCGCGCGACCCAGCAGCTGCGTAATCAGCAGCTGGTGAATGCACGCATTACCTGGAGCACGAACCCGACGCCTACGGTTCCGGTGCTGGCCGTCTCCATGATCGGCGGGGAGAGCTTTGTGTTTGTCGCCAAGCCACAGGATGGCGGCTATCTGGCGCACCAGGTCCCCGTCAAGCTGGGCGAGACGGTTGGCAATAACTACCCCGTGCTCTCTGGTCTGAAGCCGGGCGATAAGGTCATCCTCTCTGGACTGCAGTTCCTGCAGGAGGGCGCGCCGGTCAAGCCGCTGGGCTAGGCCGCGCTGCCATCGCACTCCGGCTTTCCAACACAGTCGCGGCCCGCAGCGCCGGGCTTTCTGCACGACGAGGTCTCACTTGGTCGATTTCTTTATTCGCCGCCCCATCTTTGCCACGGTCTGTGCGTTGCTCATCGTACTGGCCGGCGCTGTCAGCATCCCGACTCTGCCTATCGCTCTGTACCCTGACCTGGCACCGCCGCAGGTCGTGGTGACGGCGAACTATATCGGCGCCAACTCGCGCGACGTGGAGTCTGCCGTCACGACGATTCTGGAGCAGGCCATCAACGGTGTCGAGGGCATGCGCTACATCAGCTCGGTCAGCTCCAACGACGGCACCTCGGCCATTACGGTAACGTTCCAGACAGGCTACAACCTGGACATCGCTGCGGTCGATGTGCAGAACCGCGTGGCGACGGTGCAGGGAAGACTGCCTGCGTCGGTGAACGCCACGGGCATCAGCATCGTAAAGGCCAACTCGAACTTTGTGTTTGCGGCTGGCTTCTTCTCGCCAGATCACTCCCTGTCGCAGGCGTTCATCTCAAACTACCTGGATGTGTACGTCAAAGATGCCCTGAAGCGCGTGCCCGGCGTGGGCGATGTGCAGGTCTTTGGCGAGCGCAAATACGCCATGCGCATCTGGCTGGACCCCTCGCGGCTGGCAGCCCGCAAACTGACTGCGCTGGATGTGACCAGTGCCCTGCAGGAACAAAACGTGGAGGTGCCGGCCGGGCAGCTGGGCCAGCAGCCCGCCGATCCGCACCAGAACTTTGAGTTTGCCGTTCGCGTGCACGGCCGCCTCTCTGACCCCGTGCAGTTTGACAACATCATTCTGAAGAACAGCAGTACCGCCGGTGGCGTGGTGTTGCTGAAGGATGTGGGCCGCGCCGAGATTGGTGCCGAGGACTACAGCACCTCGCTCAAGTTCTCCGGGGGCGATGCCGTCGGCATCGGTGTGCAACAGCTCTCCACGGCGAACGCCATTGAAGTCGATCGCCAGTGCCGTGCCGTGCTGGCCGAGCTGAAGAAGTCCTTTCCGCCGGGGATGACGGGCGTGATCGCTGTCGACACGACGTCCAGTGTCAGCGACTCGATTCACGAGGTGGTCATCACCATCGGCGAAGCCGTGCTGATCGTCATCATCGTCATCTTCCTCTTCCTGCAGGACTGGCGCGCTACGATCATTCCCGCGGCAACCATTCCGGTGTCGCTGATCGGCACGTTTGCCTTCATCAAGCTCTTTGGCTTCTCCATCAACTCGCTCACGCTGTTCGGCATCACGCTGGCCACGGGCCTGGTGGTAGACGACGCCATCGTCGTGATTGAGAACGTGCAGCGCCACATCGAGCGTGAGCACTGCGACAGTCACCAGGCCACCTCAGAGGCCATGGCTGAGGTGACCAGTGCGGTGATTGCAACGTCGCTGGTGCTCATCTCCGTGTTTGTGCCGGTCAGCTTCTTCCCCGGCACCACGGGTATTTTGTACAAACAGTTCTCGCTTACCATTGCGTTCTCCATCGCCATCTCGGCGTTCAACGCACTGACGCTCTCACCGGCGCTGGCCGCGCTGCTGCTGCGGGCAGAGGTCAAGCACGGCGGGCTGCTGGGGTTCATCCTGAATCCCTTTGAGCGTGCGTTGCAATGGACCATCCGGCAGTATGCCCGCATGGTCACCTGGGTGGTGCGGGCCCGTTATGCGATGCTGGCCGTCTTTCTGGCGGCGCTGGGTGGCACGGCCTACATGTACAACCATGTGCCGACCGCCTTTATTCCGCAGGAAGATCAGTCGTACTTCCTGATTATTGTGCAGACGCCGCCTGGCGCCTCGCTGAGTTACACCACGGACTTTGCGGATCGAGCGTCGGCGATCGTGCGGCAGAATAAGGGCGTCTTCGGCACCTTCTCGGTGATGGGGTTCTCGCTGGCAGGTGGCAGCTCGCCCAACGCCGGCCTGATCTTTGCGCCGCTCAAGCCGATTGACGAGCGCATGAAGATGGGGCCGCAGTACGGCGCGCACGAGATCGTGGCAGACGTCTCGCCGAAGCTGTTTGCAGTGCCGGGCGGAGTAGCGTTTGCCGCCGAGCCACCCGCGATCCAGGGCGTCGGTACCGTGGGCGGCTTTCAGTTCATGCTGCAGGATGGCGGCCGCAACACCTTCGGTGATATCGACCGCGTGGCCCACGAGCTGGTGGCCGAGGGCTACAACCCGCACTCTGGACTGACGCAGCTGAACACGACGTTCACCGCCAACGACCCTCAGGTCGTCGTGACCATTGACCGCGAGAAGGCCAAGGCCATGGGCGTGCCCTTCAGTCAGATCACCGCGGCGCTGGGCACCTTTATGGGCTCCAGCTACGTCAACGACTTCGACTTCAACAACCGCTCGTATCGCGTGTACGTGCAGGCCGACCAGCAGTTCCGGCGAAATACGCAGGACATTCATCAGTATTACGTCCGCTCAGATGCGGGACAGATGGTGCCCTTGGATAACCTGGCCACGGTGCAGCAGAGCTCCGGGCCGCAGGTCATCAATCACTACAACCTGTTCCGTTCGGCAGAGATCGACGGCTCAGCGGCGCCAGGGCTCAGCTCAGGCGAGGGCCTGGCCGCCATGCAGCGCGCGTTTGAGCGGCACAAGCTGCCTGGCATGACCTTCTCCTGGACCGGGCTGGCGCTGGAGGAGATTGAGTCCTCCGGCAAGGCGCTGCTCATCTTCGGCCTGGGTCTGCTGGTGGTGTACCTCACCCTGTCGGCGCAGTATGAGAGCTTTGCGCTGCCGTTCATCATTCTGCTGGCCGTGCCCACGGCGGTGCTGGGTGCATTGTCGCTGGTCTCGGCTCGTGGTCTGGTGGACGACGTCTACGTGCAGATCGGTCTGGTGATGTTGATCGGCCTCTCGGCGAAGAACTCGATCCTGATCGTCGAGTTTGCCGAGCAGCAGCTGGAGCATGGCAAGAGCATTATTGACGCTGCGATTCTTGCGGCTGAGCTTCGTCTGCGTCCTATCCTCATGACCTCGATCGCCTTCATCCTGGGCGTGCTGCCGCTGTACTTTGCCAGCGGTGCCGGTGCCAATGGCCGCCACTCGGTGGGTACGGCCATCGTCGGCGGCATGGTGCTCTCCACCATCCTCAACCTCTTCTTTATCCCGGTGCTGTATGTGCTGTTGAAGACCTTGCTGCAACGGTTCAGCTCCAAGCCTCGGCCCCGGCCGACAGACTGCCCGGAACCATCCGAGGCGTAACCACCCGTTCCAAACACGCAGGGCGCAGTCTCAAGTGAGGCTGCGCCCTGCGTGCGTCTGTGCTCGGAATTATGCGGTGACGTGCTCGTGGTCCAGCACCTGCCGGTAGGCCGGCTGGGTTAGAAACTCCGGGAACCGTGGTGCGCGGATCAGCTCGCGCATCAGCTCTGCCGCGCGCTGGTAGGCGGCCACGCGTGGCGCGTCGTAGCGTGTCGCCGCGTCGTCCAGCTCGCGGGCAATCTCCGCCTCAATCAGCTCGACCGTCACTGGGCGGCCATCCTGCAGCACAGCGCCGTGGTGGACCCACTGCCAAAGCTGCGCGCGACTGATCTCTGCGGTGGCGGCGTCCTCCATCAGGTTGAAGAGCGGCACGCACCCAATGCCGCGCAGCCAGGCCTCCACATAGCCCAGGCCTACGGCCACGTTCTGGCGCAGCCCTGCCTCGGTGATGGAGCCCTCCGGCACCTGCAGCAGGTCGTCGGCCGTCGGCTGGAACTCTGGCAGTTGCTTGTCGATCTGGTTGGGCTGCGGCATCACGCGGTCAAACACCTCCATGGCCACGGGTACCAGACCGGGGTGTGCCACCCAGGTGCCGTCGTGCCCGTCGGTGGCCTCGCGCTCCTTGTCCGCACGTACCTGGGCCAGGGCTTTCTCATTCGCCACGGGGTCGCTCTTGATGGGGATGAATGCGCTCATGCCGCCCATGGCGCTGACCTTGCGGCGATGACAGGTCTTGATGGCAAGCTTGGAGTAGCTGCGCATGAAGTGTGTCGTCATGGTCACCTGGCTGCGGTCTGGCAGCAGGATGCTCGCATCCCCAGCCATTTTTTTGATGTAGCTGAAGATGTAGTCCCAGCGACCGCAGTTGAGGCCCGCGGAGTGGTCCTTCAGCTCCCACAGAATCTCGTCCATCTCAAAGGTCGCCAGAATCGTCTCAATCAACACCGTGCCCTTGATGGAGCCAGCCGGAATGCCCAGCTCGGCCTCTGCTTTCACAAAGACGTCGTTCCACAGACGCGCTTCCAGGTGGCTCTCCATCTTAGGCAGGTAGAAGTAGGGGCCGCTGCCGCGGGCCAGCAGCTCCCGGGCGTTGTGAAAGGCGTATAGACCGAAGTCAAAGAGCGAGCCGGAGACCACCTCGCCATCCACCAGCATGTGGGCTTCTTCCAGGTGCCAGCCGCGCGCGCGAACAAACAGCACAGCAGTCTTCTCCTGCAGCTGATAGCGCTTGCCGGTCTTCTCGTCCGCAAAGGTGATGGTGCGGCGCACGGCATCGAAGAGGTTGATCTGGCCGTCCAGCAGGTTGTCCCAGGTTGGCGTCGTGGAGTCCTCGAAGTCGGCCATAAAGACCCTGGCACCGCTGTTCAACGCGTTGATGATCATTTTGCGATCGACCGGTCCGGTGATCTCCACGCGGCGATCCAGCAGGTCCTGGGGCAGGGGAGCAACGGTCCACTCGCTCTCGCGAATATGCCTGGTTTCGGGCAGAAAGTCTGGGCGCTCGCCAGCGTCCAGCCGCGCCTGCCGCTCCACGCGGGCCGCCAGCAACTGTTTGCGCCGCTGTCCAAAGGCCCGTTGCAGCCCGGCGACGAACGCCACCGCCTCTGGAGTCAGGATCGCCCGGTAGCGCTCGGCCACCGGCACCGTAAAGCTCACACCCACACCGTAGTCACCCATGTCTGCTCCTTGGTTCTCGTTCAAGTCAATGCCTGCCGGCAGGCTGCACGCCTCAGGCAAAGGCCAGAGTCACTTTGCCTGCGTTAGAAAAGTGCACATCCACGCTGTTGCCGGCCTGGGCCAGCGTATAGCCGGTCCAGCTGCCAGTGGTGATCCACTGGCCGGCCTTCAGACCTCCGGTGCGGGCTGCGCCCTCGTTGGCCAGCCAGGGAAGAAGGCGGAGGAAGTCGCCCGAGGTGTTGGATCCGGTCCGCTCCACGCGCACCGCTCCATCGATGGCCAGCGTCACGCGCTCCTGCGAGAAGTCGAGGCGTTGCCAGTCTGCGACCGGCGCGCCGTAGACGAAGCCGCCATGCATCTGCACATCGGCCAGCATGGACATGCGGGGCGCGTTGGCCGGGTCAGTCAGGCCGGACTCCAGCACCTCGATGATCGGGTGGCAGCTGGCCATCGCGGCGATCACCTCGTCGCGGCTGTACGGCGTCTCGCGTGGCGGCAGGTCCTGCCCGACGAGAAACGCGATCTCCGCTTCCAGCCCACGGTACCGCCAGCGTGGGCCGCTGAGCACGGCATTACCGGGTGCCATCCAGGCCTTGGGCATGGGGGCAAACAGCGGCGTCGCCTCAGGCGTGGGTGCGCCAATCTTCCAGCCGCCGATGGGGCCGTAGGCGGCGGCCACGGCATCCTGCACCAGGTAGGCCTCGTCCAGCGTGGTGGGCTGCAGGGCCTCAGGCAGGGCATCCATGGTTTGCAGGGTGCGGCGAGCGTCCAGCAGCAGGTTGGCTGCATCCATCAGGGCTTGTTCACGTTGTCCGGAGATCATAGATTCAGTGTGCCATTAGCCGCTGTCTCCTGTCTCGCCAGCCTTGGCGCAATCCGGTAAGTTAGCTGGGGACGTTCTGTAACTATTCCGGCTGAATGGGCGTCCTATCATCGACGGCCAGCGTGGCCAACCTTGGGGGGAAGAGGGATGTTGATACGTTCGGAGGGCTCGCGGGAGTCAGTGATTCGCTCGTCGGAGATTACGCCACAGCATGTGTTTGAGAGCTTCCAGCGCAGCCGTCGCCAGTTTCTGGCCACGGGTGCTGCGCTTGGAGCCGGAGCGCTGGCGGCCGGTCGCCTGTCTGGCCTGGTGCAGCCCAGCGTGGCCCACGCCGGCAGTGTGACCTACACCGTCCCCGATCCGCAGACGCCGCTGCAGAAGGCTGCGACCTACAACAACTTCTATGAGTTTGGCACGGACAAGGATGAACCTGCCCGCTATGCCAAGACGCTTAAGACCCGCCCCTGGGCCATTGCCGTCGAGGGCCTGGTCAAGAAGCCGCTCACCCTGGACATCGACACGCTGTTGAAGCTCAGGCCGCTGGAGAACCGCGTCTACCGCCACCGCTGCGTTGAGGCGTGGTCGATGGTGATTCCCTGGGACGGCTACTCGCTCTCTGAGCTGATTAACCACTGCCAGCCGCTACCCAGCGCCAAGTACGTGCAGTTCCTCTCGCTTTATGACAAAAAGCAGATGCCGCAGGCCCCGAGTGGCTACGACTGGCCCTACTCCGAGGGGCTGCGCATGGACGAGGCCATGAATCCGCTGGCGCTGCTCACCTTCGGCTTCTACGGGCAGACGCTACAGAACCAGAACGGTGCACCAGTGCGCATCATCCTGCCCTGGAAGTATGGCTTCAAGTCAGCCAAGTCGATTGTGAAGATCATCTTTACGGACAAACAGCCCCGCACGCTGTGGAACGAGATCGCCTCGGGCGAGTATGGCTTCTACTCCAACGTGAACCCCAAGGTGGATCATCCGCGCTGGAGTCAGGCCCATGAGCGGCGCATCGACGGCAGCCTGTTTCCGCACACCATTCCCACACTCATGTTCAACGGCTACGCTGACCAGGTGGCCGGCATGTACGCGGGCATGAACCTGGCCAAGTACTACTAGGGCGGCCATGACCAGGAAGGGAATCGTACTGTCGAAGGCGCTGGTGCATCTGCTTTGTCTGGTCCCGCTGCTGCTTTTGCTGCGGCGGTTCCAGATGGATGACCTTGGCGCGGACCCCGTAAACACGATTACGCACGCCACCGGAAACTGGGCGCTGTACATCCTGTTGGCATCGCTGGCCGTCACGCCGGTGCGCCGCCTTACGCCCAGGCTGGCCGTGTTAATCCGCTTTCGCCGCATGATCGGCCTGTACGCGTTTTTCTATGCGACGCTGCACCTGGCAACCTACGTCTTTCTCTTCTCTGGTTATGACCTGCCCGGTGTGCTGATGGCGCTGCGCTCCGGCCACGTCACCGCCGTGTTCGCGGAGTGGTCAAGAGTCTGGCCGACGATCTATGACGACCTGCTGAAGCGCCGCTTCATCCAGGTTGGCTTTGCGTCCTGGGTCATCCTGCTGGCGCTGGCGGTTACCTCGCCGCTGCTGGTGCTGCGGGCGATGGGCGGCAAGCGCTGGCAGTGGTTGCATCGCACGGTCTACGCGGCTGCGGTGCTGGGCGTCATTCACTTCTGGTGGCTGGTCAAGCCGGGGGTCACCACGCCGTGGCGCGTGACGGTTGTGCTCACGGTGTTGCTGGCGGCGCGCATCCTGCACGTTGCGTTTCGCCGCAGTGGGCCTGCTGGCCGCAGCAGCGCCGCCTAGGCAGAGATCCCTGCAAGGGAGATCATCACGGCGCGTGGGAATGGTCAGACCTCGCGAACGATACCATCTGCGCCTGAGCGTACAATTCCGTCCAGTGCGGAGACAGTACGCCTCCGTAACGCTTCACGATCTTTGCTGAGCCCACATCAACCCAGGTTCTGCAGTTCAATAAAGGAAATCCGATGGCGATTGTTACCAGCACGGCCACCGTTTCGGCCGTCGATCCTGATCTGACCCACCACACCGATAAGCGCGCGATGAGCATGGCGACCATGCTCTTCTTCATGTGGGGGTTTCTCACCTGCCTCAACGATATTCTGATCCCGCACCTGAAGGGCATCTTTGAGCTGAACTACGCGCAGGCCATGCTGGTGCAGTTTGCCTTCTTCTCGTCGTACTTTGTCTTTGCTTTTCCGGCGGGCAGGCTGGTGGAGTGGCGAGGCTACAAGCAGACGATGGTGATCGGCCTGCTGGTGATGGCAAGCGGTGCGCTGCTGTTTCTGCCGGCTTCGGCAGTTGCTTCGTTTCCGCTGTTCCTCTCCGCGCTGGTCATTCTGGCAGCAGGCATCACCTGCCTGCAGGTCTCGGCCAACCCATATGTAACCAATCTTGGCCCGCAGCATACGGCCTCCAGCCGCTTGAACCTGGCGCAGGCCTTCAACTCTTTTGGCACCTTCATCGCGCCCTTCTTTGGCAGCGCGTTGATCCTGTCGGCCGCGCCGCTCGCGCCGGAGAAGCTGCACTCGCTCTCTGCCGCGCTGCTGCAGACCTACCGGCAGGAGCAGGCCTCCTCCGTGCGGCTGCCGTACCTGGGCATCGCTCTGGCGCTGATTGCGCTGGCCGTGGCGATCGGCATGGTCAAGTTGCCGACGGAGTCCTCCTACACCAAGGACTTCCGCCCGGGTGAACATAGCGAGAGCAACCGCAGCGTGTGGCGCGAGAAGTACCTGCTGATGGGAGCGATCGGCATCTTTGTTTACGTGGGTGCTGAGGTCTCGATTGGCAGCTTTCTGGTGAACTACCTTGGGCTGCCCACGATCGGCGGCCTGTCCGAAAAGACGGCGGCCTTGTTTGTTTCGCTGTACTGGGGCGGTGCCATGGTGGGCCGGTTCATTGGCTCGGCTATTTTGACCCGCGTGCGCACGGGATCCCTGCTCAGCTTTGTTGCCGCCATGGCCGCGCTGCTGGTCGTCACGTCGATGTCGACCCACGGCCACGTTGCCATGTTCAGCATCATTCTGGTGGGACTGTTCAACTCCGTCATGTTCCCCAACATCTTTTCGCTGGGGTTGGCCGGGCTGGGCGAGCTGACCAGTCGCGGCTCCTCACTGATGGTCGCCGCCATCGTCGGTGGTGCACTCATCCCGCTGTTTGAAGGGCACGTTGCCGACAAGATCGGCATTCAGCACGCGTTTATTATTCCCACGGTCTGCTATCTGTACATTGCGCTGTACGGCATTCTGGCGAACGGGCACAAGGTCGAGTCGGCGGCCTGACAGGCACCGAACCAGGCCGCAGTCTGCCGGACCAACGAAGGTGCGGCAGGCTGCGGCCTTTGTGCTGTCAGAAGCCTGGAGGACGCTGCTCCGCTACCTGGAAGGCCGTCTCCAGCGCCATGCCGATGCGCGCCATGCGCCCCTCGCCGAAGAGCTGCCCGATGAGGGTGACGCTGTAGGGAACGCGCTGGGGCGCGGGCAGCTTCTCCACCGGGTGCGAGGCATCTGGCGCCCAGTCCGTACGAGGCTCGCTTACCTGCACAAAGCCGGCGCGGAACGTGAGCGAAGGATGCCCCGTGAAGTTGGTAATCGTCAGCATCTCGTCGCGCAGCGAAGGCACCAGCAGCACATCCACCTCACTCATCACGCGCCGCATCTCAAGCGCCACCTTGCGCCGCAGACGGTCTGCCTGAATCAGATCGACCGCCGAGAGGAACCGCGAGAGACGGAAGGTGTTTGGCCAGGCGTCAGGCGTCTGCATCTTCAACGTGTCGACTCCTCCGCTGAGCGTCAGTTGCTCAAACGACGCGGCGGCCTCGGCGAACAGGATGATGTCGAGATCGTCGTAGGGCCAGTCCGGCAGCGAGACCACCACCAGTTGCATGCCCAGCTTGCTGGCGTGGTCTACGGCGGCGCGATCGATCTCGGTCGCGCCATCCTCGTGCAGCCATTGCGGAAAGTAGCCGATGCGCACGTCGCCCAGCGGTGCTGTCGCGTCAAAGTTCAACTGGCTGGGCACGCAGGAGAGGTCGCCCGCGTCGAAGCCGCTGATGGCGCGCAGCACCAGCATGGTGTCTTCCACCCTGCGGGCCATGGGGCCCAGCTTGTCCATCGACCAGCACAGCGTCATGGCGCCGCCACGCGGCACACGGCCAAAGGTTGGCCGCAGACCCGTAACACCGCAACGCATGCTGGGACTGGTGATGCTGCCATCGGTCTCACTGGCAATGGCGAAGCCAACCAGGCCTGCCGCGGTAGCCGCCGCCGGCCCTGCGCTGGAGCCTGAGGAGCCCTCCGCCAGCAGCCACGGGTTCCTGGTCTGCCCGCCAAACCACACATCATTCAGCGCCAGTGCACCCAGACTCAGCTTGGCCACCAGCACGGCACCAGCCTCGTGCAGGCGCTGCACTACGGTCGCATCCGTGATGGGGATGCGATTGCGGAACGGCTCCGCGCCGTAGGTGGTGGGGATGCCCGCCGTGTCCAGCAGGTCCTTCGCACCCCAGGGGATGCCATGCAGCGGGCCACGATAGATGCCGCTGGCAAGCTCGCCGTCTGCGGTGCGCGCCTGCTGCAGGGCCAACTCCTCAGTCAGCGTGATGACACAGTGCAGTTTGGAGTCAAACTGTTTAAGGCGATCAAGGTAGATCCGGGTGAGTCGCTCGGAGGTCAGTTGGCGATGTTCAATCCAGCGGGATAGCTGGGTGAGCGGCGCAAACGCAATGTCGTCGTCGTGTTGGGGCAGGGGAGTATTTGGCACCGGCGAGCGAACAAATCGTCCATCGCCTGGTGGCGCTTGATCCTGCGACACCGGAGTCCACCGCATGGCGGGTGCATCGGCCTCCGTAATCTCCACCTTGCGCGGACCTGTGCGGCGCTCCATCAGCCCGGCCATGGAGACGCGCCAGGACTCGGCGGCCATCGTGCGCTGTGCTGGAGTCATGCTCACCTGCATCAGCTTCTCAGCCTGCTCAAAGGTGCTCTCACTCACCGCAGGACCGACTGCGGGTGCACTGGCAAACGCGGGTGGCGAGCCTGCTGCACTGTCGCTGCCTGCGCCAGGGGCGGTGTGTTTGCAGCCAGTCGTGGCCAGCAGCACGCCAGCCGCTGCCTCTGCCAGAAACTCGCGTCGTGTGTTGCGTCGTGTGGGTGCCATCGATGCCCTCGCACCGATTCTAGTGCGGCGACCGCAGCGTGCGATGCCGAAATCCGACTGCAGTGGCAGCAGACTGGCCACCTCGGCCCGTCAGATGCGCTACGTCAAATCCTCGGCAGCATCCTTTTACCGGAGCACCAGCGCTGGCGTGTCACGCCCTGCGGGCGGCTTCCTTCTCCATGCCGGAGCTTGCGATATCGGCAAAGACGCGGCGCACGCCTGAGCGCTCTGAGGGAACGATAGGCGCGACCGTGGTGACGGTGGCAAAGCTGTGCAGACGCTCCAGCGAGAGGGGCCGTGAGTAGAGATAACCTTGTGCCTGATCGCAGGCCACGCTGGTCAGGTATTCCACATGCTGCGTCGTCTCCACGCCCTCGGCAATCACCTCGATACCCAGGCTGTGCGCCAGTGCGATGATGGCCGAGGTGACGGCCCGGCTGTTGGAGTCGCTCTCGCACCGGGAGATAAACGAGCGGTCAATCTTGATGCGATCCACGGCAAAGCGGGTGATGTAACCCATGTTGGAGAAGCCTGTGCCGAAGTCGTCAATCGCAAACCGCACCCCAAGCTTGCGCACATTGTTCATGATCTCGAGAGACTCTTCGGAGTCAATCATCAGGAGATGTTCGGTGATCTCCAGCTCCAATTGCTCGGTGCGCAGACCGCTCTCATGCAATGCCGCCTCAATCGTGGCAGGAAAGTTCTTCTGCTGGAACTGGCGTGGCGAGATGTTGACCGCCAGTGAGATCTCCTTGCCGATCTTGCGCTGCAGCGCGGCGATCTGCTTGCAGGCCGTGCGCAGCACCCACTCGCTGATGGGGACGATCAACCCTGTCTCCTCGGCGATCGGGATGAAGACGTCTGGCGGAACCTTGCCGAACGTTGGGTTGGTCCACCGCAACAGGGCCTCAGCCCCAATCATGCGATTATCCGCAAATGCGATCTGCGGCTGGTAGACGATCTCAAATTCGCCGGCGTGGATCGCCGCACGGAGCGCGGTCTCCATCTTCAGCTTCTGCAGGCTCTCTTTCTCCAGGCCGGAGTTGTACACCTCCAGCCCATTGCGACCGCGGCCTTTCACGCGATACATCGCGATGTCCGCATTCTTCAGCAGTCCGTCAATGTCGTCGCTCTGCGGGAAGAGGCTTACGCCGATGCTGCCGCTGACGATGATGCTGTTGCCGCCGATCTGGATCGGCTCCGACAGCGCGTCCTGCAGCTTGCGCGCCACCAGTTCAGCATCCTGCGTAATCTTCAGGTCAGGCAGCAGGATGACGAACTCATCGCCGCCCATGCGTGCCACCGTGTCTGACTTGCGTACGCACTTGCGCAGCCGGTTGGCAACCTCGCACAGCAACTCGTCGCCGGCTTTGTGCCCCAGGGAATCATTCACTCGTTTGAAGTGGTCCAGATCGATCATCATGACGGCCAGGTGCTCGTTAGCGCGTCTCGCTCGCTCCATGGCCACCCCCAGTCGGTCGATGAGCAAGGCACGGGTTGGCAGGCCGGTCAGCGTGTCGTGGTGGGCAATGTAGTAGATATACTCCTCGGCCGTCTTGCGCTCCGTCAGATCGTAGGAGGCTGCCATGTAGCCCAGGGTGCGGCCATCCTCCTCTTTCAGTGCCGTGACGGAGACGTGCACCGGGAACTGTGTGCCGTCCTGACGGACATAGGTCCACTCCCGTGCATCCATACGGCCGCGCTCCGCCAGGGTACGGAAGACCGCAAAGTTAGGCGCGATGCTCTCGCCAAACTCCCGTTGCAGGTCCTGGCTGCGTCGAACGATCTCGTCGTGCAGATGCAGGGAAAGCAACTCATGGCCGATCAGTTCGCCTGCGGCATAACCCAACAGTTGCTCGCCTGCCGGATTCACTGAGGTGATGACACCTTGTTCGTCCGTCACGATGGTGCAGAAGGGAGAACCGCTCACGAGTGCCTTGCTGAAAGAGAGCGCACGCTTCAGCTCTTTGTTGGCCGTGTGCCACTCGGTGACATCCGTAATGGTCATCACCAGGCCATCGGCCAGACGAGCGACCCGGACAAACAGCCTCGCCTGCCGCTTGGCATCGCACGGGCTGGGATGAGAGCACTCGAAGGTTGCGGGCTCGCCGGTGCTGAGAACATGCTCATAGATCGCAAGACGATCCTGCCGACGCAGACGGGTGAAGCTCTCCGGCAGCAACTCGCCCACGATGGAGCTGTTGGCGTAGCCGAACAAGCCGCCGCAACGGCTATTGGCAAAGCTGATGCGCAGTTCCTGCAGCGCACCGTGTTCATCGCGCACGGGCTCCAGCACCAGGATGGCATCGTGACTGGACTCGGTGACGGCGCGCAGGCGAGTCTCGTTGCGGCGTGCGCTGCTCGCCTCTTCCAGAATCACCTGCAGTTTGCCGAGTGTGGCCGGCAGAGCACAGAGACAGCTGAGCAGGGCCAACGCGCTTACATTGCCAAGCATGTATCGCAGGTTGGGCTGCGTGTGCAGGGCATACAGTTCGTGGTGCACCGTCTCCGACCACAGAAAGACCGCGACGGATCCGACAATCCAGTTGAAAGGCCAGGACTTGCGGCAACGATAGCCGAGCACGGAACTCGTCGTTGCGGCAAGGAAGAGCGCCAGCGAGGCCAGGACTTCCGCCCAGGTGGTCAGCAGAGAAGCGTGCGGGTTCAGCAGCGAGGCGAGCCGTGCGTAATGGTTCAGAACCCAGACGGAGCAAACGCAGGCTCCACCCAGGGCCACGGCGTACGCGGCAAATTGTGCGATGCGCTTGTCGCTGAAGAGCGTCATACCTATCCTCGACCGCGCTGCAAGACAGCTCATCCGTGACATTCGATCGAGCACTATCCCGCGCTGTGCAGCACTAGTACCACGCTAGGTGGTTACCGTAGGTGGAACCAATCACCCATAGGTTGCAGAGCAGACAACAGACGGTGTAGCTGCCTTGGACGATAGGCATCGTGCCTAAGGGTAGAGCAGGGTCTTGCTCCAGCCCTCGGCCGTGTGCTGAAACACAACCCGGTCGTGCATGCGGTCGCGACGGTCCTGCCAGAACTCGATGCGCTGGGCCTTCAGGCTGTAGCCTTTCCAGTGCGGCGGTCGCGGAATCTGGTCGGGATAGGCGAGCTCGTACTCGTGCACCATCACCTCCAGCAGACCACGGCTCTTGAGCGGGCGGCTCTGGCGCGAGGCCAGTGCGGCGCGCTGGCTGCCTCGCGAGCGGCTGTGGAAGTACGCGTCTGCGTCCTCCGGCGGCAGCTCGCTGACAACGCCGCTGATGCGCACCTGCCGTCGCAGCGACTTCCAGTGGAAGCACATCGAAGCCTGCGGATTCTCGGCCAGCTCCTGGCCCTTCTGGCTCTCGCTGTTGGTGTAGAAGCAGAATCCCTGGCCCTCGACCTTCTTCATCAGCACCATGCGGACCGAAGGCGTGCCGTCGCTGGTTGCGGTTGCCAGCGCCACGGCGTTCGGATCGTTGGGCTCTGCTGCCTCGGCCTCCTGCATCCACTCGAGGAAGAGTTCGAACGGGTCGGACACGTGACTAAGAAACTCCTGCCGTGCCGGTTGCGTGGCATCGCGTCGCATGGCGACTCCTTTCAAGGGTGAGTGAGAGCTAAAGACCAGCGAAGAGGTCGTCCGCGAGCTGTGCCGGCTGCACGCCCGGCGCCGCGATCAGGGCGTAGAACTCCTCGTGGCCGTGCTGCTCAAACAGCGCCCGGGTCGACTCCATCACCTGCGTCTGCGAGGAGTGCAGCCGGAAGGCCTGTGCCTTGCGCTGCTGTACCGAGCGTATGTCGAGCTTCACCGTCCAGGGCAGTGGCAGTGGCACGCGGCGACCGGGGATGAAGAAGTTGGTGGTGGCGTGAAACAGGCGTCGCGGCTGGAAGATGGGCCCGGCCTCAGGGTAGCGGTGGTCGCGCCCGGCCCAATGGAAGGCTGCCGTGGTCAGCGCACTCACCATCATGTGGTCATTGTGCGTATTCAGGCCGCCATCGCTGCCAAAGGTGAGCACCACATCGGGCTGAAAGCTGCGCATGCGCTTGACCAGGCGGCCGGAAACGTGGGAGAAGTCTACAAACTCCAGACGGGCATCGTCGTAGTCCAGCAGCTCGTACTGGCTGACGCCGAGCAACTGGCAGGAGGCGGCAAACTCCTCTCGCCGCATGCGTCCCAGCTCTGCTGCAGTGCGGGCCTCGCCTCGGTAGGTTGCGGCCTGGCCATCGGTCAGGCACACCACATAGGTCGTCACGCCTCTCTCCGCCGCCAGGGCCAGGGCACCGCCAAAGGCAAAGCATTCATCGTCCGGGTGGGCGATCACACACATCAACTTAAGGCTCAAGCTCGCATCTCCTCTCTCTATGCTAAGCGGGAATGCCGTTGCCTGTCGCCGGGGCCGCTGCCGCCAGGCGAACTGGGGCAAAGCTGTGGCGGTGCAGTGGCAAGGGCCCCAGCGCCCGCAGCGCCTGCAGGTGCCGCGCGGTGCCATAGCCCTTGTGCGCCGCCAGTCCATAGCCCGGGTGCAGACGGTCAAGCTGCTCCATCAGACGGTCTCGGTAGACCTTGGCCACTACGGACGCGGCTGCGATGGAGAGGCTAAGCGCATCGCCGTGGATCAAACTGGTCTGCGGACACGGCAGGTCGAGCCGCATGGCGTCGATCAGCAGGTGATCGGGCGGGGTCTCCAGCGCCAGCACGGCCTGCGTCATGGCCTGCCGCGTGGCCTGGTAGATGTTGATGTCGTCGATGGTCGCCGCGTCCACCTCGACGACGCTGACGCCGCGGGCGACGCTGCGGATCGCCGCATCCAGCCGCTCGCGCTCGCGCTGCGTCAGTTGTTTGGAGTCGCGCAGCCCGTGCAGGCCGTCGGGTTGCTGGGGCAGCACGACGGCGGCGGCCACCACCGGCCCGAAGAGGGCACCGCGGCCCACCTCATCTACCCCCGCAATGCAGCAGTAGCCCTGCGCGCGCAGAGCCTGCTCCTGAGCGTCTGTGCACACCAGCGTGCGCAGCAAACGCTGCTTGGCGCCGTTGCCGGGCTTGCGAGTCGACGCTGTGGAGGAGGAGCGGGGCATAGCTGTGCAGATGGGTAGGTGCCGGGCAAAACAAAGGCCACGACGCGGGGTCGTGGCCTTTGAGGATAGGGTTAGACGCTACTTGGTGCGCTCGACCTCGCGCAGACGGGCTGCCTTGCCGCGCAGACCGCGCAGGTAGAAGAGCTTCGAGCGGCGAACCTGGTACGAACGAACCTTTTCGACCTTGTCGACGACCTTCGAATTGTAGGGGAAGATACGCTCGACGCCCTGTCCGAAGCTCATCTTGCGAACGGTGAAGGAACCCTGGGCGCCCTTGCGGCAGGCAATCACCATGCCTTCAAACGCCTGCAGGCGCTCTTTCTCGCCTTCCTTGATCTTGACCTGAACCCGGATGGTGTCACCTGGGGCAAACTGAGGGAGATCGGTCCGCTCCAGCTTTGCGGCCAGTTTCTGCATGATTGGATGAATTGACATGACTGCTTCCTAACGGTGGACTCGATTTCTTAGTCTACACGAAAATTCGGCGCAGTGTGTGGGGAAATCGCGTTCTTGCTACGCATCCGCATCGTGGACGGGCCGGTCCTGCTCGCGGCGCAGCTCTGCCAGCGTGCGCAGGTCCTCTGCGGTCAGTTGGGCGGTGGCCAGCAGATCCGGCCGGTTCCGCATCGTCTTCTGCAACGACATGCGCCGCCGCCAGCGGCGGATCTCGTCGTGATTGCCGCCATGCAGTGGCTCGGGAATCGCCAGGCCCGCAAACTCCGCAGGCCGCGTGTAGTGCGGATAATCGAGCAGGCCACCGGAGCCGTGCGTGGTGCGGGGCACGCCCGCCTCCGCATCCTCCGCCTGGCCACGGTCGGCAGCGCCAAAGCTCTCAAAGCGTGCGGAGTCCGGGTTGCCCAGTGCTCCGGGCAGCAGTCGGACTGTCGCGTCAATCAGAACGGCTGCTGCCAGCTCGCCGCCCGACAGCACGTAGTCGCCGATGGAGAGCTCCTGATCGCACAGAGCCTCATTCACCCGCTCGTCCACGCCCTCGTAGCGGCCACACAGGATCACGATCCGCTGCAGCGTGGCCAAGCGCTGCGCCACCTGCTGAGTAAACGGACGGCCCTGGGCCGAGAGCAGAATGACAGACTCGCGCGTGGTATCTCGCTCGGCCTTCGGCGTCACGCCCAGCGACTCCACGGCACGAAAGATAGGCTCCGGCTTCAACACCATGCCCTCGCCACCACCGAACGGACGGTCATCGACCGTGCGATGCCGGTCAGTGGTAAAGGCGCGCAGATCATGCGCCTGCACCTGCACCTGCCCGGTCGCAATCGCACGCCGCAGAATGCCGTACTCCAGCGGGCTGGCGAAGAATCCCGGGAAGATCGTGACGATATCGAAGTGCATACATGACCAATTCGTTGCAGAAGATCAACCGTATTCAGTGTATGCGATCTGCTAGGTTGAAACCTGGGTGGGGCGCCACGGGTGCAAGCGCTTGGGTGTTGTGCCACGGCCCCCTGATCCATTCATCTCGATGTGCTTCCGGGCTGCCATTGTCGCGCTTTCTCTTGTCGCTGCTGCGACAACCGCGGCGCATGCGCAGCAGAGTGTGTCGGGCGCGGTGCTCAGCACGGCTGTCGATGGCGGCACCAGCAGCTCGATTCCAGTTGCCGATGCTCTGGCCGTGGCTCCGGTTCGCATGGCTCCGGCTGCTCCAGCACCTGAGCAGGCTCCGCCCCCGCGCCCCAGCAACGGAGACCGGCTGCAGGTGCATCCCTTCTCCACGGTTGCGCTCGGCTTCAAGGTCGACACGCTGGGCGGCGGCGTCGAGGTGGCCACGCCGCTCGCACGGCGGCTCAACCTGCGCGCCACGGTCAACTTCGTTGACTTCTCCTACGCCTTCTCGCTGGACGGAATCGCCTATACGACCAAAGTCAACTTCCGGTCTGGTGTGGCGAATCTTGACTGGTTCCCGTTCCATGGGCGCTTTCGCATCAGCCCCGGCTTTGTCTACTTCAACAACTCGCTGGGAGGAACGGTCTCAGTTGACCCGGGCAAGCAATTCACGCTGAACGACGTGAACTACATCAACAGCATCGACGATCCGGTGGGCGGCAAGGTGGGCATCACCTATGCTCGGCATATGGCACCCATGGTGACCATCGGCACCGGAAACATCATTCCCCGCAACGGCAAGCACTTCAGCATGCCGTTTGAGGTGGGCCTGGTCTACACCGGAGCTGCGCGGATGGACATTACGCTCTCGGGGACTGCCTGCACCGTTGCCGGCTGCTTCAATGCAGCAACAGACCCCACCACGCAGCAGAATCTGCAGCAGGAGATTCAGTCCATCAATCAGACCATCAGTAAATTCCCGTTCTATCCGGTGCTCTCGACTGGAGTGGCCTTCCGGTTCTAGCTGGACGTGGTGCGATTGATCTCCAGCAACCCCTCGGGCAGCTTCATCACCACGCGTCTTGCCGCCAGATCGACAGATTCGAGCAGGTCCTTGGCAAACGGGAGCAGCACCTCCTGCCCGCTCTCATCCAGCACCACCAGCCATGGAGCGGCGTTCTCGAGCCGCGCACTCCCATCGGGCGTAGTAGGGAAGCGCACCTCGCGGATGGCACCGATCTGGGTGGAGCGGTCCAGGACGACACAGCCGACCAGGTCGCTGACGTAGTAGGCCCCAGCCTCAGGGGCCAGCCGTTGAGCCAGCGGAATCACCACATCCAGCCCGGCCAGTGCCTCTGCCGCTGTGATATCGCCGACGCCATCGAACTGCAGTACGATGCGCCCCTGGTTTCTGCCGGTGGGCTGCCAGTAGGAGGCAACGTGCATCGGCCGGCCCTCGGTCGCCGCAGCGTTGGAGCCAGCGGGCAGCAGATAGACCTGCGGATACTCAAGGAAGCGGCTGGGGTAGTCCGTGTGCAGATCCGCAAGGATCTCACCCCGGCGTCCCTGGGGACGCACGAGGTGAGCCAGTAACACGGAGTCGGATTCAGGGTTCATGAAGGAAGTACGGGCTCCTGGGCTGGAGCCCGGTAGATGCCGCTAAACGCCACTCGCAGAACGACCCTCTTCCACGATGTCCAGCGAGAAGCGATGCTTCAGCTTCATGCTGGCGGCGCTCAGAATCGTACGCAGCGAACGGGCGGTGCGGCCCTGTTTGCCAATAACTTTCCCCACATCGGCCGGGGAGACACGCAGCCGGATCAGCGTGCCCTCACCATCGGTGTGGGATACAACCTGGATTGACGCAGGGTCATCCACCAGCGCGGATGCGATCTCTCGAACCAGCGACTCCATCTTTTCGTCCTGCGAACTCTCTGCGGACAAAGGTGCGCTCAACTCAGTCATTTCTACCTCCTGGGAGATACGCTGACGACCTCCAACCTCTGACCTTTGCTCTGTCTAATGCAGAATCTACCGGGCAGGGTTGCTTCGAGGTGGTACAACGCTCACGAAACTGGCCTGGAGGCTTCCAAGGGAAGCTCATTGCCTGTTACGGAACGCGACGGTCAAAAAAACTCGATTGATCCGTCACGTTACTTAGGAGTCTACGTGAGTCGAAAGGCTTTTGGGGCCAATAGAATCAACAACTTGAGAAACTATAGGCACCATCGCAGGTGCCCATAGTGTATGCCATAAGTAACCTTAAGCCGCGGGAGCAGCCTCAACCGGGGCGCTGGCCAGCAGCTTGCTCACGCGGTCAGAGAGCTGGGCACCGTTGCCAGTCCAGTAGGCGATGCGATCCCGCTTCAGCTCCAGCGAGGCAGGATTGGTGCGCGGATTGTACGTGCCAACCACTTCGATCGAACGGCCGTTGCGGGCGCGGTCCTTCTCAATCACAACAACGCGGTAGTGGGGCTGCTTGCGCGCTCCGACGCGCGCCAGACGAATCATCAACACAGGACAAAACCTTTCAGTGCGTATGTTTGGGTGGATGCAGGTCAACCGCGAACGTTCGGGGGACGACTGGATACAGAAACACCCAACACCTAAGTATGGCGGATTAGCAGGGTTTTCGCAATGGATTCCTGCAAATTGTTCCGCATCTGCCTGGCGCAGCAGGTCCCGTACCCGGCCGGCCACGGATGGAAGTTGATGCAGCGGAGGTGATGTTGCTGGCAGGGCGTGGAGTATGATTCCTGTTGCCCGGGCCGCCAAGGCGGGTGGGTCAGCATCACAACCCGTACGAGGTGCCGTTATGCGACGCGAATACCATACGTGGTTCTCCCCCTCCCTGGGTCGCGAGATGGAGCTGCTGGTCTTTGGGCATGCTGGCCTGCCGGCGCTTGTCTTTCCCACCTCCTGCGGCCGATTTTATGACTTTGAAGATCGTGGCATGGTGCAGGCAGTCGAGGACAAGCTGCACCAGGGGCAACTGCAGTTGATCTGCGTGGACTCCGTCGATGCCGAGAGCTGGTACAACCGCGGTGTCCCGCCGCGCTGGCGGATCGCGCGCCATGTGCAGTACGAGCAGTACCTGACCAGCGAGGTTTTTCCGCTGATTCAGAGCCAGAATCGACATCCCAGCCTGGCCACCATCGGCTGCAGCTTTGGCGCCTACCACGCCATGAACCTGGCACTGCGGCATCCGGAGCGCATCACTGGAGTGTTTGCGTTGGGCGGCTTCTTCAATCCGGAGAGCTTTCTGGAGGGCTACTTCGATGACGCCTGCTACTTTCACCTGCCCATGCGTTATCTGCCGAATCTGACCGATCCTGCCCTGCTCAACGCCATGCACCGCAACAACTACGTGCTGGCGGCGGGAGAAGACGACCAGTGCCGACAGGAGAGTGAGCAGATGGCCGCGTTGCTGCGGTCCAAATCGATCCTCTGCCGCCTGGACATCTGGGGCAATCACGCCGGCCATGACTGGCCGTGGTGGCAGACGATGCTGCGAGCCGAACTCTAATGGCAGGCCAAGGGAGGAGTGAGCCCCGGATGAAGAAGATTGGCGTGCTGTTTGGTGCGGAGAATACCTTTCCCAGTGCCGTGGTGAATGCCATCCAGCAGATGGAGCTGGAGGATGTCACAGCCGAGTTTGTCCAGGTGGGTGGCGTGTCGATGGTGGACCCTGCCCGCTACAGCGTCGTGCTGGACCGCGTCTCGCACGACGTGCCCTTCTACCGCGCCTGGCTGAAGAGCGCTGCCCTGCAGGGCACGTATGTGGCCAGCAATCCGTTCTGGTGGTCGGCCGATGACAAGTTCTTCAACTATGCGCTGGCCAACCGTCTGGGCGTGGCAGTGCCGCCCACGGTGCTGCTGCCGCATAAGCAGTTGCCGCCGCACGTCAGCGCCCAGTCCCTGCGCAACCTGGAGTTCCCGCTGGACTGGGAGCGGATCTTCGCCATCACGGGATTTCCCGCGTATCTGAAGCCGCACGACGGCGGTGGGTGGCGCGACGTCTTCTACGTCCGCAATGAGCAGGAGTTCTTTGCGGCCTATGACCAGACGCGCGACCTGTGCATGGTGCTGCAGCGGGCGGTGGAGTTTCAGAGCTACGTGCGCTGCTTTGTGGTGGGCCGGTCCGAGGTCAGGCTGATGCCCTATGACCCTCGCCAGCCCCACGAACACCGTTACCTGCCAGGCACCTTTCACGCGGAGAAACGGCTGCGCAAGCGGATTGAGCGGCAGGCCGTGCTGCTCTGCAAGGCCCTGGGCTACGACATGAACACGGTGGAGTTTGCCATTGCCGATGGCGTGCCCTACGCCATTGACTTTATGAACCCGGTGCCGGATGCCGATCTGCACTCGATCGGCGCGGAGCACTTCGCCTGGGTGGTGGAGTCGGTATCCCGCTTTCTGGTGCGCAAGGCGCGCAGCGTGCCTCTGCGGCCGCTGGCGCGCTCTACCCGGCCCACGGCACTGTTGCGACAGGCGCGGCCACCTGCGCGCTAGCCCGGCGCGCTTTGAAGATTTTGCCGGGACCGCGCGCAATGGACCTACCAATTCGGCGATACTAACCGTAGGGCTACGCTTCAACCCATCAGCCCGGGAGTCTTATGCAAACGAAACAGCTTGGCAACTCGGATATGCACCTCACCCCAATCGGCTTTGGAGCCTGGGCGATTGGTGGTGGCGACTGGGCTTATGCCTGGGGACCGCAGGACGACAAGGACTCAATCGCGGCCATTCACAAGGCGATCGACCTGGGCATCAACTGGATCGACACGGCTGCGATCTATGGTCTGGGACACTCGGAGGAGGTGGTGGCGCGCGCGCTCAAGACTGCCTCCCGTCGGCCGTATGTCTTTACCAAGTGCGGCATGCTCTGGAATGAAAAGCGGGAGATCTCGCAGTCGCTCAAGAGTATCCGCCGCGAGGTGGAGGAGAGCCTTCGCCGTCTGCAGGTGGAGGTGATCGACCTCTACCAGATCCACTGGCCGGTGCCGGACGCAGAGCTGGAGGAGGGCTGGTCGACGCTGGCCGAGCTCAAGAAGGAAGGCAAAGTGCGCTGGATTGGCGCCTCGAACTTCAGTGTGGAGCAGATGAAGCGTGCGCAGGCCATTGCGCCCATCACCTCGCTGCAGCCGCCCTACTCGATGATCAATCCGGCCGTGGAACCGGCGATTCTGCCGTTCTGCCTGGAGCAGGGGATTGGCGTCATCAACTACGCGCCCATGCACTCGGGTCTGCTGACCGGAGCCATGAGCAAGGAGCGAGTCGCCAACATGCCGCAGGACGACTTCCGCCGTCGCGCCAAACAGTACCAGGAGCCGTATCTCACCTGGAATCTTTCGGTTGCGGATCTGCTGCGCACGATCGGCGAGCGCCACGGCGTGATTGCCGGGGTGGTAGCCATCGCGTGGACGCTGAAGCATCCGGCGATTACGGCAGCCATTGTGGGTGGTCGCAACGCCAGCCAGGTGGAGCAGGTGATTGCTGCGCTGGAGTTCCGGCTCTCGGACGCCGAGTACGACGAGATCAACCAGTACCTGAAGACCCGCCCTGCCTGAACGGAAGAGCCCGGCCTGCGCGAGCGGGTCGGGCCCCGGCGGTGCTGCAACAGCACGGCCGGTACTGTTGGCTGCCCGACGCACGAAAACTACGCTCGAAGTCGGCGGCAAGTGCGTTAGACTGCACAATGTCGCATCGACTCACTGGTGTCTCCGGAGGATGCGTGTCTCCGGTGGGAGGAAGTCGTGGCTCAGCGCCTGAAACACAAGGATGAGAATCCAGTTCGAACTGCAGTACGTTTTCCCATTAAGTTGGCGCTGCATCTGAACTCAGAACTGGGTCCCATCGAAGCCGTTACGGAGAACATCTCTGCGAATGGACTTCTGTTTGTCAGCGATGTGCTGCCGGATGTTGACAGCAAAATCGAGTTCACGATTGCCATGCCGTCTGCCGTGATGGGATCTTCACGCGACGTGAAGATCTACTGCGTGGGCAGGGTGGTACGCCACCATCGGCAGGGCGATGTGAACAAAGTGGCAGCTGTAATCGACGAATACATCCTGAAGGCTTGATCCTATGACCGTTGTGAACTTTGATCAGACTCAGTCTTTTGAGGAGAACCCGGAAGAAGATTTGCTGGCTCCCGGGATACGTGTGGTTCTTGCGGACTCCCAGGCGATCTACCGCGTTGGTATGAAGAAGATCTTCGCGGTGGAGGACGACATTCGCGTGGTGGCTCAGGTGGAATCCCTGCAGACCCTGCATGCCGCGCTGCAGCGCTACCCAACCGATGTGGTGGTGCTGGAAGGCCAGCTGATCGCCGGTACGGTGGATGCCGTGCCCGACCTGGTGCGCCGGGCACCGGACGCCAAGCTGATTGTGCAGGTGACAGAGACGGACGAGTCCAACACGGTCGAGCTCTATCGCCGTGGTGTGCGCGGGGTGGTGCCGCGCTCCATCTCGCCAGATCTGCTCATCAAGTGTGTGCGTAAGATCGCAGACGGCGAGACGTGGATTGATAACAAGTCCGTCAGCTGGGTGATTGAGGCGTATCGTGCGCAGGCTGCGATGCTGACGAACCCCAAGGTGCAGCCAAAGCTCTCGCAAAAGGAGCTTGCCATCATCAGCTGCATTACGCGTGGCATGCGTAACAAAGAGATTGCATACCAGATTGGCACGACGGAGCAAGTGATCAAGAACTACCTGCGCAAGGTGTATGACAAACTGGGCGTCTCTGACCGGTTGGAGCTGGCGCTCTACTGCCTGCACCACGAACTGCTGAAGCAGTACGTGCCGGAGAACGCGACGACGCGCGGCGACGAGGTTGTGATGCCGCTGCGGGCGAAGATGTAGCATGGCGCTTCGATCGCACTTCAGCCTGCTGAGCCGCAGCCAGCGCAACACCTTCGTGGCATGCTTTCTGGGCTGGACGCTGGATGCCTTCGACTTCTTTCTGCTGACACTCTGCTTGCGTTCCATCGCCGGCGAGTTTCACGTGGGCATCAAGCAGGTCGCGGAGGCGATCTTCTGGACGCTCTTCATGCGTCCCTTTGGAGCCTTCCTGTTTGGCATGATGGCGGAGCGGTACGGGCGGCGCCCGACGTTGATGCTCAACATCATCTCCTTCTCAGTCTTTGAGCTGGCCTCTGCCTTTGCGCCTACGCTGCCGGTCTTCCTGGTGTGCCGCGCGCTGTTTGGCATTGCCATGGGTGGGGAGTGGGGTGTGGGTGCCGCGCTGGCGCTGGAGACCCTGCCTGAGCAGGGGCGCGGCTTCTTCTCGGGCCTGTTGCAGGAGGGCTACGTCGTCGGCAATCTGCTTGCGGCAGCCCTGTATGGCCTGTTGTTTCCGCATCTGCACGGCACCGGCATGTTTTCTCCCTGGCGCGTCATGTTCATGGTGGGCACACTGCCGGCTCTGCTGGCGTTGTTTGTGCGCAGCCGGGTTGAGGAGTCGCCGGCCTGGGTGGCCGCACAACGTAGCCATGCAGGCAGCAGCGCGCACTCGACCGGGGCTGTGGTGCGCAGCATCGTGAACTTCCTGCCCATGTTTCTGTTTCTTACCCTGCTGATGACCGCCTTTACCTTCTTCAGCCATGGCACGCAGGACCTGTACCCGACCTTTCTGGAGAAGGATCGTGGGCTGTTACCTGCCGCGGTGGGTACCGTGGTGGTGGTGGCCAACCTGGGGGCACTGCTGGGGGGCATCTGCTGCGGGGCAGCGTCCGAGAAGCTGGGTCGCAGGCGGACGATTATTCTGGCTGCGCTGCTGGCCATCCCGATGATTCCGCTGTGGGCACACACCCACACCGTTGTGCTGTTGGCCGTGGGTGGCTTTCTGATGCAGTTCATGGTGCAGGGGGCGTGGGGCGTGATTCCGGCCCACTTGAACGAGCTCTCTCCCGCACCCGTGCGGGCGGTGTTTCCGGGCTTTGCCTATCAGTTGGGCAACCTGCTTTCGTCGCGGAATAGCGTGATGCAGACGGGGCTGGCAGCCAGTTACTTTGGCGGCTCGCTGGCGCCGGTGCTGTCGGCCACGGTGGTGGTAGTGGCGCTGCTGGTTGCGTTGAGCACGGCGCTGGGGCGAGAGGCCAGAGGAGTGCGGCTGGCTGCCGACTAGACGACTGCTCCCGCAGCCTGGGCAATGACGCGCTCGTAGAACTCCTCGTACTGCGGAATGATGCGCGAGGCGCAGAACCGCGACTGGGCTGTACGTCGCGCGGCGCGACCCATCTCCTGCAGCTGATCGTCATTCTGGAGCAGTGCGACGGCCGCCTCGGCCATGCCATCCACGTCGCCGACCTCGCGCAGGATACCGCTGATGCCGTCGTCGATCAGCTCTGGCACGCCGCCAACGCGGGTGGCGATGCTGGGCACGCCACAGGCCATCGCCTCCAGCGCGGCCAGGCCAAAGGACTCCATCTGACTGGGCAGCAGCATCAGGTCCGCCAACGGCAGCAGCTCGTTCACGTTGTCCTGCTTGCCGGCAAAGTTCACCTTGTCGTGAATGCCGTAGCGCATCGCCAGATACTCTGCCGCCGAACGGTCCGGGCCATCCCCGATGAGCAGCAGTCGGGCCGGCAACTGGCGGACGACACGCGCGAAGACCTCGATGACATCCTGCACGCGCTTGACCGGGCGGAAGTTGGAGAGGTGGACCAGCAGTCGCTCCTGTGGTCCGGCAAAATGGGGGCGCAAGGTTGCGACCTGCTCAGGCCGGCGAATATAGAAGTCGCAGTTAACAAAGTTGTGAATCACCTCAATGGGGCGATTCGGGGCGAAGGCCTGGTCGGTCTGGCGGCGCAGATCGTTGGAGATGGCGGTGACGCCGTTCGACTCCTCAATGCCGAAGCGGGTGATGGGCAGGTAAGATCGGTCGAGCCCGACGAGCGTGATGTCCGTGCCGTGCAGCGTGGTGATGAAGGGCAGGGTTCGGCCGCGCTTGGCCAGCATCTGACGGGCCAGCAGCGCGCTGAGTGAGTGCGGAATGGCGTAGTGCACATGCAGCAGGTCGAGGTTATAGAACTCGGCCACCTCGGCCATGCGGGTGGCCAGTGCCAGGTCGTACGGCGGGTACTCAAAGAGCGGGTAGTTGGAGACGGAGACCTCGTGGAAGTGGATATTGCCCTCGCGGCCGGTGAGGCGGAAGGGCTGGGACGAGGTGATGAAGTGGATGTCGTGGCCGCGCGCCGCCAGCTCGATGCCTAGCTCGGTGGCGACGACTCCCGATCCGCCATAGGTGGGGTAGCAGGTGATGCCGATGCGCCGCGGCGTCGCAGCCTTCTGGTTGGATACCATGGTGATCTTCTCTAGGTGAGTTCAGCCTGCATAATGGATGAGCTGCAACGGGTTCGGTTGCAGCTGGAAGCGCGGTAGCGCGTGAAGCAGTGCAAGACGCTCGACCTCTCGACTCTGTCGTAGCCGCGTCACGATGGTATCTAACTCG
>JAGWNX010000185.1 GCA_028872955.1 Acidobacteriota bacterium | reverse complement strand
CGTCACCCTTTACTCCGCTGCCTCGCTCACGCCAGAGCAGCGGCTCAAGTTGGGAGCAGGGGACGAGGGCTCTGCGGTTGCAACCACAACCGTACCGCAGCAGCCATTACTGTTTGCCTCAGTAGTGGCCGCCGCGAAGCCTTCTCCTGCTCTCCAGGTCGCGCAGCGGCTTGGCCTCACGCCCGAGGCCGAGCGGCTCGCGACCGAACGTCTCGCGCTACTGCAGCCACTGCTCGACTGGACCGGCGATCCGCAGAGCCGCTTCCGCTTCTCGCAGCTCACCCTGCAGTCCGGCCAGTCCGTCACCACCAGCTCCATGCTGGCGCAATATATCGTCGAGACTAACCGCAGCAAGCACAAGCTCAGCGTCTCCACGCTCTGGAACTGGAAGCGCCGTTACGAGACGCAGGGTCTGGCCGGGCTGGCCCGCAACCTCCGTGCCGACAAGGGTCAAAGCCGCTTCTTCGCCCAGAACCCGGCCGCCGCCAAGCTGGTGGCCAGCACCTATCTCCGCCCCTATGCGACGGCTGACTCCGCCTACAACGCGCTGATCCGCGAGGCTGCGCTGCTGAACCTCTCCCTGGACGAGCTGCCCAGCTACTCGACCGTGCGCCGCTTTCTGGAGTCGATCCCCGCGCCGGTCGCCGTGCTGGCTCGCGAAGGCGAGCGCCAGTACAAGGAGCGGATGAGCCAGTACCTCTCCCGCAGCTACGAGGACATCGCTCCCGGCCAGATCTACGTCAGCGACCACATGATCCACGACGTCATCATCCGCAACGATTGCTTTGTGGGTGTGGCCGACGGTGCGCCCATGCGCCTCCGCTTCACCTGCATTATGGATATGCGCTCCCGCAAGATCGTGGGCTATAGCTGGACGCCGGAAGGCAACAGCCGCTCCATCGGCACCGCACTGCGCATGGCGCTCGGCCGCTACGGAGCCTGTGAAATCTTCTATTGCGACAACGGCAAGGACTACCAGAAGGTAGCTAAGGGTGCGCACCTGGCTACGCGCACTGCCGTCAGCGAGTGGATCGACGAGGAGATGCGCGCGCTCGACCGCATCGGCCTGTTGCGCCGTGCTGGCATCGTCGTGCAGCACTGCCTGCCCTACCATCCCCAGGCGAAGAATATCGAGCGCAT
>JAGWNX010000184.1 GCA_028872955.1 Acidobacteriota bacterium | reverse complement strand
CGCCGAGAGTGGCAATGCCGGCAACCATCGGCAACTGCGCGAGGTCACCATCGAGGTGACCGCCGATATCCTGCATGGCGGCATCGTGCTCACCGACACGCCCGGCCTCGGCTCGCTGCACGCCAAGGCGTCTGCCCATGCGCTCACCTATCTACCCCGGTGCGACCTCGGCATTATTACCATCGACGCCTCGGCCACCCTCTCGCTGCAGGATGTGGATCTCGCGCGCGCCTTGCAGCAGGCCCATGCCTCCTGTCTCGTGCTGCTGACCAAATCCGATATCGTGTCAGCCGACGCACTGGAACAGCAACGGAGCTACATCGAGCGTTCGCTATCGGAGGCCTTGCAGGAACCCGTAACCGTGGCCGAAGTCAGCGTGGCCCCTTCATATAGCGCTTCGCTGCACCGCTGGCGCGCTACCAAGCTGCAGACGGCGTTGACCGAGTGTGCCGCGCAGAGCAAAGAGCGCGCGCAGCAACGCCTTGGTCATCTGGCACGGCGTGTTTGTGTGATGTTGGAGCAGGCTTTGAAAGAAGCGCCAGCGGATGCCTCATCACAGACTCAACGCGGATCCGGTGCCGCACTGGACGCATTATCGAGTGCTGAAACCGTCTTGCGCACGTTGTGCAGTGACCTCGGCTATCGCGGGGCGGACGTCGTCCTCAAGGATGCCGTGCCCTTGCTCATGGCGGAGGCTTCGGAGGTACCCAACCACCTCGGCACTTTGGCCGGGCAACTGGCTGACGAGGTGGTACGCGATATCGTCACCCAGTTGAAGCGTGCAGGTAACGACATCGACGGTGAGCCGCTGTCGACCATGTTGCGTGGCGCGCCTCCGTTTGTACTTCCACCCTCGGGCATGCCGTCGCGCTACGCGCTGGGCGGCCCGCGGGCATGGCGACAGTACCGGCTACAGCGATACCTGCGGCAAGATTGGCAGGCACTCCTTCAACAAACGTTCCTGGCTTATGCCCAGGAGCTCAGGGTATGGTTGGCCCACGTCTGCCAGCAATTGCGGCAGTTGTTGGGTAGCGATGTGCTTGCGACGCAGGGTTCTCATGCGGGCGAAGCCGCGATTCGTGCCGACCTGGAACGCATCCGTGCGTTGCTCGCCGGCACGCACCCGGCAGAGCCTTCCGCGCCG
>JAGWNX010000183.1 GCA_028872955.1 Acidobacteriota bacterium | reverse complement strand
ATGGGCACACCTTCGCCATGATTTGATGACTGCCAGTCATGATGCAATGCCGCAAAGACTCTCTCAATTTCAGCGTTGCAATCGTTTGCTGTTGATGCTAAGTTTTGACCTGCTGCAACGGCACCGTGCACGGATGTGTGGCCCTTATCCGCCGCGTTGCGCTGACCAAAAAATCACATCCTTAAGTGGGGGAGAACTCTATGAAGCAACCGTTCCGCAAGAAAACACTGTGCGTGCTGGTCAGCTCGGTGCTGATGGGCGCCGGCTCGGGCAGTGCCATCGCCGATGATGCCGCTCCGACCCCGCAGGCGGCTGAACCCGCCGCTGCTGCAACGCCGGCTCCCGCGGCTCCGGCGCCGACCGGCCAGCTGGGCGCCATCGTGGTCACCGCCTCGTCGCAAAGCAAGAGCGTGCTGGAAAGCTCGCTGTCGGTGAGCGACATCTCCTCAGAGCTGGTCGAAGCCCTGGCGCCGACTTCGCAAGCCGAGGTGCTGCGCATGATCCCGGGCATCATCCCGTCCCAGGGCAGTCCGGGCGGTAACGCCAACATCGCGGTGCGTGGCCTGCCGGTGCCACAGGGCGGTTCGCCGTTCGTCCAGTTGCAGGAAGACGGCTTGCCGACGGTCCTGTTCGGTGACATGCAGTTCGGCAACAACGACTACTGGACCAAGTTCGATCATTCCAACACCATCCAGGCGGTGCGCGGCGGCTCGGCCTCGACGCTGGCCTCGCAGGCACCTGGCGCGGTCATCAACTACATCAGCGATACCGGCACCCGGAAAGGCGGCGAGGTCTCGCTGTCAGCTGGTCTGAACTATGACGAACAGCGTGTCGATTTCGCGGTTGGCGGGCCGATTGCCGAAGGCTGGCGCTTCCATACCGACGGCTATCTGGTGCAGGGCAATGGCCTGCAGGATCCTGGCTTCCAGGCCGAGAAGGGCTACCAGATCAAGGCCAATGTGACCCATGATCTGGATGGCGGCAAGGGCTACATCCGCGGCTACATCAAGCTGCTGGACGACCAGGAGCCCTACCAGAACCAGGCTCCCGTGACCTACACGGTGGGCAGTGGCGGCAACGTCACCGGCGTGCACTCCTACCCCGGCTACAGCGCAGGTACCTTCGCCACCACCGGTCCCGCCTCGCAGTACTTCAACGTGGCCAATC
>JAGWNX010000039.1 GCA_028872955.1 Acidobacteriota bacterium | reverse complement strand
GGTGAGCGTGAGCGATACCTGACGCACGGCGTGGGGCATAATGCACTGCACGGTGACGGTACGGGCAGCAGCCATGCCGGCGAAGCTCCCCTGCCGCTCGCCGAGTGTGAGTCGTCGCGTCGCCTCACTCCAGGCAATTGGTGTCAGCGTGAACGCGCCCTGCTCGTAGGCATAACCGTCGCCTTCATCCTCGTACCACGCAAAGCTGCAGTCTGCGCCGGCATACACACGCAGTGTGCAGTGCGCTGTGGCCAGTTGCCCGGTGTGCTGCACCGGCTCAGCCATGGGCACAACACTCCCGGCACGCACAAAGACCGGCATCGTCTCCAGCGGCGCGGCAACGGTATGCCAGCCGGGCTTGAAGCTGCGGTTGCTCCAGAAGCAGTACCAGTCTGCGCCGCTGGGCAGGTACACCGCCATCGTCTTAGCGTGCGAGAGCGGTGTGGAGCCGGGGCCATAGTACATGGGCTCGACAACCGGACACACAAGCAGCGCCGGGCCGCACAGGAATTGAGTGCCGATATCGTGCGTCACGACATCCGCGGGAAACTCCAGCGCCAGACTGCGCAGCATAGCGGCACCATGGCGGCTGACGCGCGAGGCCAGCGAGTACAGATAAGGCAGCAGCTCATAGCGCAGATGGATAAAGCGCACGAGCGTGTCATAGAAGCGCCCGCCCGGCTCGCCAAACCGCCACACCTCACGCGGGGCATCCGTACCATGCGAGCGAAACATGGGCAGGAAGACGGCATATTGTAACCAACGTGTATACAGTTCGTGGAAGCCGAGATCTGTGCAGCCCGTATCGGCACAGTCCGGCGCCAGAAGGTCGGGTGGCGTCAACCCGCGACAGCCCGCGTTGAATGAGCCACGCCAGAACCACAGCGTAGGATCATGCTGCACGAAGAAGCCACCGATATCAACGGACCAGTACGGCTCGCCCGTGGCACAGAAGTGCACGCCCTCGGCGATCGAGATTCGCAGCCACTCCCAGGTCGCGCAGATATCCCCATTCCACGTAACCGTGCCGTAGCGATGCTGCCCGGCATAGGCAGAGCGGGTCAGATTCAGCACGCGACGGTGGCTGGTGACGCTGCGCTGCCCTTCGTAGATGCCTTGCGAGTGCAGCAACGAGAAGGCGTTCAGATCTCCGGCATCCAGATACTGTTTTGCCGCCTCGGTGTTGATGCGTAGACGCACCTCCGGCTCCGGCTTCTCTGCCCCGGCCCAGTCTGCCTCAAAGGGCTCGGTACAGTCGCACCACCAGGCATCCACGCCGCGGCTCCAGAGCCCGCGCTCCGCCTGCTTCCAGTAGAGAGCACGCGCCTCTGCCGAGAACGCGTTATACGTCGCCTGGTTGCCTAGCATGTGGCCGCCGCGCTGCATCTCCTGCTGATCTTCACACGCGCCGGTCATGATCGGCCACAGCGAGATCATCCAGTGTGCGTGGAGCGCGTGCAACGCATCTGCCACTGCGGTGCCCGACGCAAAGCGCATCGAGTCAAGCGACTTCTGCCCCCAGCCCGGCCCGTTCGGCCACGACTTCCAGTCCAGCACCACGGCATCCAGCGGCACCCGGCGCGCGCGATACTCCCGCACGACCTCCACCATCTCCGCTCCGGTCACGTAACGCTCTTTCGACTGGATGTAGCCGAACGCCCACAGCGGAAGCATGGGCGCAGGCCCCGTCAGCAGACGATAGCTCTCCATCAAGGCGTCGTGCGTTGCGCCGGCCATCACGTAGTAATCCAACTCCTCCACAACATCCGCCCACCAGGACGAGCCCTCCATATCGTCACGGAAGAGCATCAGCGAGCAGCAGTCCAGCAGCACCGCATAGCCGCGCGTTGATACCAGCATGGGCACCACGGCCTTCATGTTCTGCTGGTAGAGCTCGCGCACCCGGCCGCGCAGATTGGCATAGCCCTCTTCATGCGATCCCAGTCCGAAGAGCGCCTCCTCCGGCTGGAACTCAAACTCCAATCGAGCCGCAAACGCCATGCGGTCCAGCACGGTCGCTGCCGGTGCCGCTGCAGCGCGCACGCCGTCCGTATTTATTGATGTCTCTGCCGTTGCTGCTGCGGGGTACACGTTGCGATAAACCGACTTGGGCGTCAGCCACCTGCCTCCACGGGCAGGCTCTCTCGTCAGCAGCACGCCCATGGCGTTGTAATAACTCAGCGCACCGGTCTGCTCATCCACGCGGAGTCGCAATCCCGCGCTCACCACATCAAACCAGCCCTCCCGCGCTACGCAGGTACAGTGTGCTCGCGGTGCGCGCTCTACTACGATGCGGCTGGGGCTGTCCTGGATCGCTCGACCAAGGGTGTGGGTCACGCGCACAATCTGCGGCGCAGGAAAGCTGAGTCGCAACACCTCGCCCTGGTCGCCGGCGAAGACGATCTCTGCCGCAGCCGTCTCAACGACGCGATACATCGTCGCCTCCCTGGGCCTGCACCGTCAGGCAGCTGCGGCGCGCCTCTAACTCCGCGCGAATCTTCGGCTCCATCTGCTCGTAGTGTCCGTAGCGCAGTACGGGCAGCAGTGCCAGCAGATAGAAGACCGCGGGCAGCCAGATGAACCCGAGACGAATCCCTTCCATGGCGTGCGCCGTCTGCGGCACGTTCGGCACATAGTGGTAAGCCCCCAGGATCCATGCCGGCAGCGCGCCGCCCAGGCCACTACCAGCCTTCAGACAAAACGCTGCACCGATGGCTGTCAGCATGCCTGCAGCGCGCACTCCTGAGCGCCACTCGCCAAAGTCCACGCTCTCTGCCAGCAGAGAGAATGGCATCGCCATGGCGATGCCGCTCGCCAGAAAGCCCAGCGTCCACCCTGCAAACGCAACCGTGACCGCCGAGTGGCCGACCGCCAGGCACAAGACCAGTTGTGTAACCACCGAAGCGGCCAGGCGTGCCGCCCACACCTTCGCCCTGCTCGTGAGTCGGCACAGCCGGGGGAGAAACAAGATGCCGACCAGCGAGACCACGTCCATACTATTTGCCAGCGAGATGAGCCGCGGCCGATGCAACACATACTCAAAGTAGTAGGGCGCGCAGGTGATCCGGCCAACGAATGCGATCCAGAAGCAGAAACTGCTGCTCGCAATCAGCAGCCAGGGGACGTTGCCCCTGAGCGCGGCAAAGCTCTGCCGCAGCGAGAGCGGCTCCAGCCTGGTACTTACCTGCTCGCGAAGATTGCGAAACGCCAGCAGATACAGGGCAACTGTGCCACAGGCATACAGCGGCATCACCCGGCTGAATCCGCGCTGCGCACTCCCCTGGCCCAGCAGCGTAACCAGAGGCAGGAGCGTCAGGTTCACCAGCAGAACGCCAAGCTTTGAGCCGAACATGCGGAAGCTGGTCAGCGTCACGCGCTCGCGCGGATCCGGAGTGAGCGCAGAGAGGATTGAAGTGACAGGCGTGTTGATGCCGGTGTACAGCACGCTGCACAGCACATACGTGACAGCGGCATAGGTGATCTTGCCGCGCAAGGGAAGCGCCGGAGTGTGAAAGGTAAGCACGCCCAGCAGCGCAAACGGGACACACAGCCACAGAAACCATGGCCTACTGCGCCCCCAACGGCTATGGGTCTTGTCGAACAGCACACCCCACAGTGGAGCGTCCAGGGCATCTACCATGCGCGCCACCAACAGAATGCCTCCCGCCGTAGCGGCGCTCAGGCCGAACACATCGGTATAGAACTTGAGCAGATAAAACGACACGACGCAAAAGATCAACTGCCCGGCAACTTCGCTGGACAGATAGCTCATCCTCATCGTGGTCATGCTCGTCTGTGGCTGCCGTGGATCGCTCACATTCCCCATTATGCGGTGCGGCCACACCGCGTTGCGAGTGCAGCCGGCAGACCTGAATGCTAGCACTCTAACGGTGCCGGACCATCTTCGACTTCTCATTTCAGAGCGATGTTATGATCATTTTTTGTCGCCATGCGAACTTACCTCAAGCTGCCTCGCGAACTCGACGGAAGCATCTGGCTCTACCGCAACACCGGTGCAACCCATCGCCGCCACCACCACGCTGAACTGGAGCTGAACCTGGTGACTCACGGCGAGGGGACCTACCTGGTGCGTGGGCGTCGGTATCAGCTGCGCCGGGGCGACCTCATCTGGCTCTTCCCTGCACAGGAGCACCTGCTGCTGGAACAGAGTCAGGACTTCGCAATGTGGATCGGCGTGTTCCGACGCAAGGTGGTCCGCACCGCGCCACGCACGGCATCCTGCGCTGTGCTGCTGCAACGCGATCCCGCGGGCGAGTTTTGCCGCCGCCTGCTGCAGCAGGATGCACGTCGTGCCGATCTACTCTTTCAGGAGCTTGCTGTCGCCGCACCCTACCTGCGCAACGCCGGTCTTCCCTATGCACTGCTCACCTGCTGGCAGTACTTTGAGCGCGCCGGCGATATCGAAGTTGCCGACCTGCATCCGGCAGTCGAGCGCGCAGCCCGCATCCTGAGCCAGGCACCCGAGACCGTGTCTCTCCGTAGCGTAGCTGCAAGCGCTGGCATCAGCGCGGCCCGGCTAAGTCGACTCTTCCGCGCACAGACTGGCGTGGCCATGGTAGAGTTCCGCAACCGCAAACGCATTGAGCGCTTCCTGGAACTGTACGGCGCAGGACATCGCCGCACCATGCTGGACGCAGCGTTGGAGGCGGGCTTTGGCAGCTACCCGCAGTTTCACCGCATCTTTCGCAGAACCATGGGCTATGCGCCCATGCAGTATCGCCAGCGCCGATCCGAGGGACCCTACGCGTGAAGCCGTTGCCATAGATCGAGGATCACCTGCCGCAATGCGACCGCCTGCGGCCAGCTCGCAGCAAAGGTCGACAGAGCATATCCGCCTAGTTGCGGTCCCAGCTCCGGACACACGAACAGTTCACGCTCAGCGTTTGAGGGGACGGCCAGCCACAGACGAAGCACCTGCTCCGCAAAGGGCAGCCACTCCCGCACCTCGCGTGTCAGGCAACCATCGACACCGACGATCGGCACCTGCGCATGATGGCCGTTGAAGGGCCGAAGATGAAAGTGATTCGCCTGCTGCACCATCTCTGGCCGCACCAGCAGGCGCGGCGCAAAGTGCTCCGGCAGAAGATGCTTCACAACGCCGAAGTGTGAAAAATCCCAGGCGACTGCCAGCGGTTCGCCCGTGGCTTGCTCATAGGCATCCGCCAGCGCGTAGAACTTTTCGGGCGTCTCCGTGCAGGTGCCCCGGTGCGTCTCAATCACGGGCTGCAGTCCAAGCACGCGCGCCTCACGCTCCAGTTGCAGACACATAGCCAGTGCCTCACCCGCAGGGGTCATGTCTGTGGCCAGCTGCACATTCACGTAGCGCGTGCCCGAGCGCGCCAACGCATGCAGCGCAGGCGTGATCTCCGCCGCTGTAGCCGGTGCCATTCCGCCGACAAAAAGCAAGTCGTACTCCCGTGCAAGCGCGGTTAGCTCTTCACTCGGGCCCCAGCAGACACCGTCAAAGCCGGCGTCGCGGATGGCGGCGAGCTTAGTTCGCAGCGACCACTCCTCTGCGGCTGAGGGGTGCTCCATCAGGCTCCAGAGATTGGCAATCATTCGAAGCTGTGCAGTCATCTTGCTGAGTATGACAGCGGCGAAGCGCATCGATCAAGTGCACACGACGCGGCATTGCGACAAAAAATGCAATCTCTTGACCCGGAAAACGAGAAGATTCCTGTCCTTGTGCTTCGGTATCGTCGGCGACATGATCACAATCACGACAGAGCAGCGAGCGCAGTACCAGCAGGAAGGCTACATGGTGCTTCCAGGAGTTATTCCAGCAGAGATGCTGACGATGCTGCGCGAGGAGTGCTCCTACTACCTGGGCTACTACGACTCCATGATGGACGCCAAAGGTGTGCTTACAGACAACTTGAGCCATCGTGGCAAGCGCTACTTCATCAACAATCGTTATCGCCTCAGTGCGCGGCTCTGGCAGTTCCTGTTCAGCGATCTGATGGCGCAGGTAGCCGAGGCGACCGTCGGACCGCAGGCCTATCTGTTTCACGAGCAGTGGGTGGTCAAGGGCGCCGAGCAGGGCATGAAGTTCAGCTGGCACCAGGACAGTGGCTATGTGAAGTGGTACGACCCAACGACCAGGCACGATCCCTACGTCACCTGCTGGTGCACCCTTGACGATGTGAGTGAAGAGAACGGCACCGTGTACCTGCTGCCCCACTCGCGTGGCGGCACGCGCAGCGGCATCATTGACCACTTCAAGGAAGCCGGCACCAACGATCTGATCGGCTACACCGGGGATGAGCCGGGCGACGCCGTCATCGTGCCCGCTGGCAGCATCGTGGCGTTTGACAGCACCGTACTACACCGCAGCGGTCCTAACCGTACCAATCGCATGCGCCGCATCTACCTGCCGCAGTACAGTTCGGCACCCATCCTGCGGCCAGATGGCAAGCCCTGGGCGATGGCAACTCCGTTCCTGCGTGACGGCCAGAACATCTATCGTCATGAGGGGGACTCCGCCGAGCACTTTGGCCCCTTCCCCATGCCGGAGCCAGCTACCGTCTAGCGCATCCTTCCATGCAGTCCCGCAGACTGGGCCGAAGCGACTCCTGCTCTCGGCCCAAATTGCTTCCGGGCTCGATCTCCCTTACACTCTGAAGAGTAGGTTCTACGCGTGGGCGGTTAGCTCAGTTGGTTAGAGCGCCTGCCTTACAAGCAGGATGTCGGGGGTTCGAGTCCCTCACTGCCCACCACTCCCCTCCTACCAGAAGACTTCTAGCAAAATGCAAGCTACAACCTCCAACCCGCTGGCCAGGCGGGTTTTGCCTTCTCTTGGAGGTGGGCCTGACACCCGAGTACGCGGCGTGTGGGGTACACGATCGTCCGTGACCGGCTTTTTGTTCTGCTGAAAATGCCGGCCCAGTGGCTTGTTTTCGCTGGACTGTGTTACTCAAAATCTGTTTCCATCGTGGCTCAGGCAGGAGTAGCGTCCATGTCTCTTCCTCAATCCATGGTAAAAGCTTTGCTCTTCACGCTCATGGTGTTCCTCGGCCTTGGCGCTGGTGGCTCATGTCTGGCGCAGGATGGTACGCCGCGTTCGTACGTGGTTATCCTGCCAGATCCCACGCCTCGCCAGCCTGATCTTGATAAGGTCTACAACAAGCAGCCAGCCACGGAGGCAGCCCGGGTACAACAGCAGCGCCTGTTGAACCAGATTCGGATGCGTGAAGTATGGCTGGAAGTGAACCAGCTAGTGCTCTTGGCCCAGCAACTGCAGCAGACGGCGAGCAAACCAAGGGATCGTGACGCACTGGCGATGAGTGCGGCGAAAGCTGGAGAGATCCAGAAGCTGGCGAAGAGCATGAAAGAGAAGCTGAGGGAGCACTAAAGGGAATGCGAACCTCCGTGACGAAGTGCGGAATCACCATCGCAGTAGCCATGTGCCTGATGGGAAGGGCCGGGGCGCAGTCAGCACCTGCGGCCGAGGACAAGGCCGTGCCGGCGGCTGCTGTACAGCGAGGTGCGCCCACAGGCAAGAGTGACGCAGCCCCCGGCACGCCTGTGGCTGGGGCACAGGTCGCAACAGGACAAAATGCGCAGGCAAAGTCTGTGCCCGATGCATCGGCGACTCCGCCACTGTCGCCGGAGGAGTTGCAACTTGCCGCCGACGTCAAGCGACTCTACGAGCTTGCCGCGGATCTTCGGCAAGAGGTGGCCAAGACTAATAAAGATACCCTCTCGCTCTCAGTCATCCATAAGTCCGAGGAAGTTGAGAAGCTGGCAAAGAGCATCAAGGAGCGCATGCATCAGCAGGAGCGTTCTGCGCTGGCCAGCCATTAGCCACGGTGCGGCACAATCGATAAACGTGGCGCTAGCCTCGACATGCATGTATTGCGTGGGGAACCTTAGAGCCAGTAGAGTGGTGGCGGGGAGGATGGCGCTGCTTCCCTGCCTTCGCCCACTCGACCACCAGCGCTCACGAACTGGAACACTCCTGGCCTGATGATGCAGCCGAAGTTCTTCGCTCGATCTGCCCTGGCAGCGCTGGCACTCTCGCTGCCACTGCTGCTGGCCGCCCAACCTGGCGGACAAAGCAGCGCGCCCGCGACTGAGCCGAAACATGAGCTGGCCGGAGACGCCGCTTGTCTGCAGTGCCATCAGAAGGAGTCTGCCAGCTACGCCCACACGGCACATCACCTGACATCGCAACTGGCTACCCCGCAGACGGTGCTAGGCCCCCTGCAGCCCGGCAAAGAGACACTGACGATTAATGGCGGACCGGGCTCCCCAGCCATGCCACTGCTTCGCTTCCGCATGGAGCGGCGCAAAGACGGCATCTACGAGACCGCAGAGACAGGCTGGAGCACGCCGCTCTTCCAGCACAGTGAGCGGATGGACATCATCACGGGGTCTGGCACACGCGGGCAAACCTATCTCTTCTGGCAGGGCGATGCGTTGTACGAGCTGCCCGTGAGCTACTGGACAGACGGGCACCGCTGGATCAACAGTCCGGGCTTCACCAACGGAACGGCGAGCTTCTCGCGGCCTGTGAATCCGGCATGTCTGGAGTGTCATGCCACCTATATCCGCCCGCTCTCGTCGAATCCGGAGACGAATCAGTTCGACCGGACCAGCTTCGTGCCCGGCATTAGCTGCGAGAGCTGCCATGGATCGGGCTTGGCGCACGTGGCCTGGCACCGTCAACACCCGGAGGCGAAACAGATACCGGATACGACAATCCTGAACCCGGCACACTTCTCGCGCGAGCGGCAACTCGACCTGTGCGCGGAGTGCCACAATGGCATCCAGAGGACTTCGCTGGCACCTGCCTTCTCCTACACTCCGGGTCATCCTCTGGCTGAGTACTTCAAGCCTCTGCCTGTTCCCGAGAGTGATCATCCGGACGTACACGGCAACCAGGTAGGCCTGCTGGAGCGCAGCAAGTGCTTTCAGGTGTCGGGCACCATGACCTGTTCCACCTGCCATAACGTGCATGATCGGGAGCAGACCGTGGCGACGTACTCTGCCAGGTGCTTGACCTGTCACCAGTGGCAGGCCTGCCCGACAGCGAAACGCATGGGCCACACCAGTGTGACGCAATGTATTGGCTGCCACATGCCCGTGCAGCCTACCAGTGTGATCGTCTCAGAGACGGCCGACACCAGTGTGCATGCCACCATGCGCAACCACTGGATCAAGGTGTATCCGAAGGCGGCCGCGGTGAAGGGGACAGGCCCCGGGCTGTAGCCGCCAACTGCGCTAGTGGGCCGCTTGCGAGGCCTCAGCCGTGCGTCGGCTCATCTGATCGCGCACTGCCCGCAGCGACTCCTGATTCATCTTGCTCGCCTGGCCAAACTGTTGCTTGGCCTCTTCCTTGCGCCCCATGGCCTGGTAAAGCCGGGCAAGCCGCCAGTGTGGAGCCACGTCGTTGGGATCGAGCGCGATAGCACGCTCCAGCTCTGCAATCGCCTGCTCCTTGCGGCCGAGCTGCGCATACACGATGCCCAGATCGCGATGCGGCAACTCAAACGTTGCATCCACGGCGATCGCACGCTCCAGCACCGGCAACGCATCGTTGTACTGGCTGGTCTGCACCAGCGAATCTCCCAGGTAGGCCAGAGCCTGCAGATGACCGGGATCATTAGCTAGCTCTGCGCGGAACTCCGGAATGGCATCGTTATAGTTACTCTGCGTCCAAAGCAGATAGCCGAGTCCGAAGTGAACGTTCGGCTCCTTGGGGTTGGCATGCGTGGCGGCCCGGAACTGTTCGATCGCGCCATTGGCATCCCCTTCTTCATCCAACGCCTCGCCTGCCAGCATGTCTGCCTCGGCAGACTGCGGATCGAGCGCCAGGATCTGCTTATAGGTATCCATGACGCAGGCGTACTGCTTGCTCCAAAGGCAACTGTGGGCCAGCGCCATTCGCAGCGGCAGACTCTGGGGATCGGCCGCTGCCGCTTGCTGGAGAAATGGAATCGCCACCAGGTAATCGCCCAGGCCGTAGTGCGACATGCCCAGCAGAATGATGAGTCGCAGGTCGCCCGGATGCTGTTGCAGCTCCGCCGCGAAGGGCTTGATCGCCTCAGCAAATCGATTGGATTTGAAGTAGGCCAGCCCGAGGTTCAACTGCAGCCCAGGCAGTTTCGGAGCCAGCTCAAGTGCTCTCTGATAGGCCTCGACGGCTCGCTCATAGTGCTCCTGTCGCGCCTCCAGCAGCCCGATGTGCGCCCACGGCTCCGGATTAGCCGGGGTGGAGGCCGCCACCTGCTGCCACACCTGTTCGGCCTCTGCATTGCGCCCCTGCTGCTCCAGCGTAAGGGCTGCCGCACGATCAAGCTGCGCAACCGCACCCCTGGCAGTCAACAGAAGCGATAGGGCCACAGCCACCCGCCAACACCAGCACCGCAATGGTTCACCACGAGACATAAGCAAACGAAGGATCCAGCCTGATTGTAACGAACCCTGCGCCACAGCACGTGATCGCAGAGGACAAAGCAAAGGGGCGCGGCAGAGAGTCTCTGCCGCGCCCCCAGGGTTAGGGACCGTGGTTAGAAGTTCAACTTGCCACCGAACTCGAGTGCACGAGGATCGTAGTAGGAAGTGACCTTGCCAAAGTTACCGGGACCAGTATTGGAAATGGTGTTACCGATACCGTTGGGCTGCGTGTGGTTGAAGGTGTTGAACGTCTCGACACGGAACTGGAACTTCAGAGCTTCCGTGATTGCAAACGTCTTGTACAGCGAGGTGGTGAAGTCAACACGACCCGGTCCGAGCAGGGAGTCCTTACCTGCCGTGCCGAAGCCATTGTTTGCGCCACCTGCCCACGCCGGAGTCGGCAACGAGAAGTTGGAAATGTCACGCCACTGCCCAAACTTGTTGCCCACCTTGGCTGCACGACCCACCAGGTTCGGACGATTGTTGTAACCACCGCCGAGACCCACCGTGTCGTAGCCAGAGAACCGGGGAATGGTCGGAACGCCACCCTCCCAGGTTGCCGTGCCCGCCATCTCCCAGCCGCCCAGCACCTTGTTGGTCAGGCCGGGCTCCGTGAAGAAGGGCAGCTTGTAGACGTAGTTTGCGCTGAAGATATGACGGCGATCGTATGCTCCCGATCCCTTGCTGTACTTCAGGTTGTAAGGATTGTCGACACCCGCGAGATCACCGCTGGTCAGGTCAATCTCATGCGAGTAGGTGTAGTCCACTTCACCGCTGAGGCCCCACTTGTTCTGCAGGCGAACCGCAGTCTGGAAGCCGTTGTAGTTGCCGTTGGTGGTGTTCTCCTGCTGGTTGATGGCAGCGAAACCATTGTAGACACGGAGCTGGTTGGCAAACGGAATCGATGTGCCACCCGGATTGGTACCAGATTTGTTACTCGGGTCGCCGGCATTGGCGCGCGTGTAAACCTGGTAGTTGTTTCCGAGCGATGTATTTGTGTTCGGGCTGATGAGAGGCGTATTCAGAGAGTAGTTATTGATCTGGCGATCGATGTTCTGGTGCCAGGCAATGTTGCCTACATACTGAATGACCCAGATGACGGAGGGCATCAGCTCATGCTGCACACCCAGGCTGAACTGCGCAACCGCAGGTGCCTTGTAGGTCTGAGCAAGCGTGGTGCTGCCCTGCGCAAACACGGGGCTGGAAGCCGCACCACCCGTCACCCAGCTGGTGCCGGGCCTGGAGAAGTACGTGCTGGTTGCCGAAGGCGTGTTGGCGAACGGAGCAGCGGTGGCAGCGTTGTAGATGTCGTTGCCCTGCAGGCGCTCGTAGAACGTACCGATACCACCACGCAGAACCGTCTTGCCGTTTCCGAAGAGGTCATCGGAGAAGCCGACGCGGGGCTGCAGCGTGTTGTAGTCGTTGTTCACCAGGCCATGCGGAACATTGTTGACACCAGCGATGTCCACACCGTTCAGGTAGAACGCTGCACCATTCACCGTCTGGAAGCCAGGGCTGGAGGTAACGAGCGTGCCGTTGGCACCCACACCGTTGTTCCATTGCGGAGCAAGGCTGGGCAGATAGTGAGCGGGGTTGAAGTTGCCGATGAAGTTGTTGGTCTCATATGCGTGCGGCAGGGCATCGTAACGAAGACCAAGCTGCAGCGACATGCGCGGTGTGATGTGCCACGTGTCATACGCATAGGCGGAGGTGGTGCGGTTGACGTAGTGACGGATCGGAGCAGCCTGCGACTCGGAGTAGCTGTCCGACAGACCGAGCATCATATCCACAAACGGATCGCCCGTAATGTCGGTGCCAAAGGTGTAGTCGCCCTCAGCATCCAGGAACAACTTCTGGTTCTTGTCGTACTGGTTGAAGCTGAAGCCGAACTTCATGGCGTGCTTGCCCTGCGTGTAGGACACGTCAATCTTCGGCGAGTAGTCGTTTGCAGCGTTATGCCAGGGGGCAGAACCAGGATGCTCCTGCGTGCCATAAGCGCCCCCCCAGGACATGCCAGGTGTGCTGGTCGAACCGTTCGCGAAGAACTTGTTGACCGCCCAGCCGCTCGGCAGGTTGCCGATGGGTGCGTTGATGATGTTGATGATGTTGCCGTCGTAGTTCATGCTGGCTTCGACGAGCAGGTTCGGGGTGATGGTGCCGGTGATCTTCACCGCAGCCGAGTTGGAGGGATTGTTGAAGGTGGAGGTGATCGTCGGGAACGAACCGCCGCTCCAGCCGATCATCGGCGCGCCGGCACCCTGGCTGACCGAGTCATGCATGTAGTGGCCGAGCACCTGCCACTTGTCGTTGATGCGGTGATCGATTCGAACAATGTCGTCGCGCACCGTGATGGGAATCGTCGCCTGACCCGTGAAGAGGTCACCTGCGGCGTTCGGCTTGGGAATGATGCCCGAGTTCAGGTAAAGCAGCGCATTGGCGTCAAACAGGTTGGCAGGGATGACGTTGTTCGGGAATGGCTGGCCAGGGGTCAGGCCATCTGCCGCAAACTTCGCCAGCATGGCGGGGTCTGTCACCGTCGAGGGGACCACTGGAGTAATGCTCGCGAAGGCCGGCGATACGTACTTAAGGTTGGTGCCAGCCGTGGGGAAGTCAGCCGCAGGCAAGCCCTTGACCGCGCTGCCGCCGCTGCCCTGAATCAGCTTGCGCCACTCTTCGTTCCAGAAGAAGAAGGTCTTGTTCTTATCCTTATTGTAGACGTTGGGGATATAGAGCGGACCGCCGATGTTGAAGCCGTAGATGTTGTAGTTCAACTTCTGACGCTTGGTGCCGCTCTGCTTGTTCTGAACGGAGTTGGCGTTGAAGTCGGTGTTACGGTTGAACTCCCATACGCCGCCATGGAAGGTCTTGGTACCGCTCTTGAGACCCAGGCTGATGGTTGCGCCGGAGGAGATACCGTAGTCCGGAGGATAGTTCGACGCGAGGGTCTCCATCTGTGCGATGGCGTCCTGCGAGGGCATGATCGAGATGCCGCCTGCACCGCCGCGGTCATCGGCCTCACCACCGTCGATCAGCCAGATGTTGTGGCTCTGGCGAAGACCGTTGACGCTGATGGAGGCGCTGGAACCGACTGAGGTCGGGGTGTTGTTGTCCGGCAGCAGCGAGCTGACGCCCAGACCGAGAGCAACCAGCGAGGAGAAGTTACGATTCTCAGTCGCGATCTCGGTGATCTGCTCGGAGCTGACCAGGGTGCTGACCACGTTGGAGTCGGTCTGCACGGTCAGAGCCTCGGCGTTAACCGACACAACCTGATCGACGCTACCGACCGTCAGAGGAGAGTCAACGTGCAGGGTCTGCGAGACGTTGACCTGCAGGCCCTTCGAGACGAAGGTCTGGAAGCCTTTGGCCGAGACCTTGATGTCGTAGGCGCCGGGGTTCAGGCCGTTGACGGTATACAAACCAGAGTCATTGCTGACCGTCTTGTACACAAAGCCCGTGCTCTCCGACGTGAGGACGATGTCAGCGTTCGGGATTGCCGCGCCCTCTTTGTCAAGGACGGTTCCGGTGATGGTTGAGTTCGCCTGAGCATGTCCGGCCACGCAGGCGAAGAACAGGATTAGCGGCAACAGAAGTAATCTGAAGTTCGCAAAATTCCTACTATTCATGGATGTAGCCTCTCTCTAAATACATTCAGTACGTCAGTATGTTTCCGGAGCGAAGTCGGCCACTGAATTAAGCCGCCCGCCCGTTTCCGTGCGGTTTACACCGCTTTACGAGCACTACTAAACCGATCGATACACTGATCCGTTAAAGCGATTTACTATCGCGACGAGACACATTAGTTGCACAGAACCAGACCTGTCAACAAAATTTTCCGGGTGGAAAATCGTGGTGAAAGGCGCGCTGCCGGCAACGGAGGAACTGCATTTTGAGGTTGGAGCGATACCGCGCGGAATCAGGAAACTGGGCGGAACATCACCCGCAGCTGTCTGGATAAAGCGCTTTATCATTCCGGCTAGCCAAGTTATTGAACTAAGCTGAAAGTGTCAATAGAAAAATAAACGACTGTGGAATTTCTGAGGTGCCTGGCGCAAGCAAAGGTATTCCAGCACTTACGGGCAGCGCCACAGGTCCAACCTCTTTGACTGCAACGCGATAGGCAGGCGCCGGGGCCGAACCTCGCGGACCGCGCCTAGGTGCGCACGGCGGCTGTAGACTCGCGGATGACCAGCTGAGGGCGCATCAGAATCTCCTGCTCGTACGGCTTGGTGGGGTGCGCAATCCGGTCGAGCAGGAGCTTGCTGGCGAGTTGGCCCATCTTGGCCATGGGCTGGCGGATGGTGGTGAGGCTTGGGACGTGGAAGGCGGCACCGACAACATCGTCGAAGCCCAGCACGGAGACGTCGCGCGGCACCTCAAGGCCGCACTCCGTAAGGGCGCGAATGGCACCGATCGCTGCCGTGTCGTTGAAGCAGAAGAGCGCGGTGAAGTCTCGCGTACGGCTGAGCAGGCGCTTGACCGGCGCATAGCCGACCGAGGGCGAGCAGCTATCGCTCTCGATCTTCAGCTGCAGCTCCGGGCGCACCTGGATCCCCATCTCCTGTGCGGTCGCCATGGTGGCCTCCCAGCGGTGCATGGAGTCGCTGGTGTGCTCATGTCCCTGCATGAAGGCGATCTTGCGGTGGCCCAGCTGGTACAGGTGCTCCAGTGCCAGCTGTGCGGCCAGGCGATGGTCCAGGATGATGTTGGTAACGCCGGGACGCTCCACATGCGCCGAGATGGCAACGACGGGCAGCGGACTGTCAAAGTAAGCGTTGGTGCCCAGCAGCAGCAGCCCCTCGGCACCACGTTCCTGCAACAGGCGCGGATACTCCTCGAGCAGCTCCGGTATCCAGTAGTGACAGGAGGTGAAGTAGAGGTAGTGCTTCGAGACCAGGTACTTTTCGACTCCAGCCATCACCACGGCAAAGTACGGGTCGCTGTGGTCTGGCGCGATCACACCAATGGATTCGCTGCGCCCCTTGGCGAGACTGCGGGCAAAGTAGCTGGGGCGATAGTTGTGCGCTTTGGCAGCCTCCAGCACCCGCTTGCGAGTCTCGGGCGTCAGGTTCTTGGCCTGGGGCGCGTTGTTCAGCACCAGGGAGACCGTCGTCTGAGAGACGCCCAGATACTCGGCAAGATCGCGCAAGCTGGTTCGCTTGACTGCGGGGGAGACTGGTGGTGTCGACTTTTTCTTCATACCCTTCCCGTCTCTATGCGTGAACAGCCTGAAGCAGCGGCGTGCAAGGCGTTCCCCTTTTTATATCCGAAATAGCGTTTGCAACAACGCAAAATTAGAGAGCGCCTTTGGGGCAAGCCGTGTCGTTTCAATAAGCGTACACGATTGTCATATATTTCACACCGGAAATGATATAGCAATCTAACGAATATTCCACCGTATACCAAGCAGCGCGGTTCGGGGCAGTCCCAGGGTGAGCAGCGGTGTGCGGCCGGCCTCGGCGGGCTTGCCCACCAGGTTCTGCACGGTTGCATAGACGCTGGCGTGGCGCCCCAGGGCACGGCTCGCAAACAGGTCTACCTGTTGATACGGGGCGAGGCGATAGTGATTCGCCGAATCGTCAAACTGCTGACCGGAGAGGCGCAGAGAGAGGCTGGCGGTTACGCTCTGCGGGCGGCTCCAGCGCAGGGCCATGTCCGCCGTGTTGCGCGGAACCTGAGCCGTCCACTTGCCAACAAGAGCTGGCGTGGGCTGGAACTGCGTCACGGTGGAGTGCGCGTACTGGTAGCCGCCGGTGAAACTCCACTGTGCAGAGAGCGTGGCCTGCCACTCGATCGCGGCTCCCTGGCTGACGATCTGGCCGAGGTTTTCGCGCTGCTCCGTGAGTGTAGTGGCGGTCGAGCCAATCGTCACGGCGGCGATGGGCCGGTTCACCTGAGTCCAGAAGTAGCTGCCCCGTAGGGCAAGGTGAGTGCTGCTCCACAGGGCACCCGCCTCGGTGCCGGTTGCCCGCTCCGAACGCAGACTGGGGTTAGCCAGAGTGATCTGTTGTCCCACCTGCCCGGTGCGGTAGAGTTCATTCATCGTGGGCCCGCGGAATGCGCGAAAGGCTGATGCGGAGAGGGAGAGATGTTCGCCCAGGCGGCGCACCACGCCGAGTCGCGGGTCAAAGACATTCTCTGCGACGGTGGGCAGCGTGCTGCCGGCGCCGCCGTTGTACTGCTGCGCGTCGAAGGTGCGGAAGTTGTCGTAGCGCGAGGAGAGCGCAAACGACCAGGCTGCAGGCTGGTATAACAGCTCACCGTACAGCCCAGTGGCGCGCTGGCGGGAGGTTGTCACCAGCCTGGGCTGGGCCACTCCTCCTTTGACGGGCGTCTCCGCATCGGTTGCTCGCGTATCGGCCACGTCGGTGCCAGCCACCACGGTCAATCGGTGCAGCGAGCGGGCCCACTGTGCCGTTGCTCCCAGTTGCTGCGAGGGCACCCGCTGCAGACGCGTCAGGGTCTCGGCACTGCGGCTGGTGTTGATGGCGGAGAAGCTCTGGCGGTAGCTCTGGTCATCGCCATAGAGCCGCAGCAAGAGCCGCGAGCTGGCCAGCGGCAGGTCGTAGCCAGCGCTGTAGCGCCACAGGCGGGTGGCGTTGGTCTGCAGCGGCGTGCCATTGCTGCGGACCTCATTCAACAGGTTGCCACGCAGCCACAGCGAGGAGACAGCACGCGCCGCAGGATGCAGCTCAACCCGCGCGGCCTGCGAGTGTACGTTGGAGGGCACATCCACCGCGCCTCGCAGTGCAGGAGCAGTCTGCACATAGCCGTCGGTGTGCAGCAGCGAGAGGGCGGCCAGCGCTTGCAGCTGCGCTAGAGCGCCTGCATACAACCCGTTCAGCGACGAAGTCCCACGGCTGGCTCCGGCCACGTCCAGGATGGTCGCCGGCGGCTGTGGCCTGCGCGGCACAACATCGATGACGCCGCCGATGGCACTGGAGCCATAGAGGTCCGAGGCCCCACCGCGCATCAGCGTTACGCTTTCGGTGGCAAGCTCTGGCATCTCGTTCCAGTGGACCCAGCCGCCGAAGGCATCGTTGAGTGGAACCTGATCGCTCAGCACCAGAGTCCGGCTGGCCGCCGTAGAGCCGAGGCCGCGCAGCGAGGTGCCCTGGATTGTCGGATTCGCCACCCATCCGCTGGTACGGCGAAAGAGCTGGAAGCCGGCGACCTGGCGTAAGGCATCGTCCAGCGTAAGGCCTGCGGCCTCGTGCAGTTGCGTGGAGCCCAGCGTGCGCACACTGCTGGCCGTAGCATCCAGCGGCAGGGGAACGCGCGCAGCAGTCACCTGCACGGCCTCGGTGGCAGGTGCCAGCGGCAGCACGAGTGTCGTGGTGGTTGCGGTCAGTGTCGTGACGGTCGTGGCAAATCCGGCGTGCTCCAACCGCACTTTGGTTCCGGCCGGCAGGTCCAGCATGATGCAGCCCTCGGCATTGGTGCGTGCGTGCAGCGCAGCCGTGCTGACTGCGACGTCTGGCACGGCGTTGCCTGCGGGATCGACGAGGCAGAGCCGCGCTCCGTGCTGCGCAGCGGCCGTGACAGAAAGCAGCAACCCGCAGGTGAGTGTGCCGAAGAGACGAGACCTTGATTGCATCTGCTTCAGGGTATCGTCTGCAGCAGCCGGTGGCCAGCAGCCGCATACGGCGTTGGCGCGTGCGTGTTACTCTGCGTCCACCGGGTGGACGATGCGCATCTCACGACGTGACTTCTGCTGGCAGGCCGGACTGCTCTTCTCTGCAGGGCAGCTGCTGCGTGCGCAGAGCGGCAGTAGCAGCGCGGCGCGGATCGATGTGGCGGCCGTGGAGCGCGAGCGCGTGCTGCAGACGGCGGAGGCGGCGCTCGCCGTGCAGCCGCGGACCATTACGGCTGAGGTGGCGCGGCAATCGCCGGGCGGCGTGCATGACTTCTACTCTGAAGCCCCGGAGTGGTGGCCGGACGAGGCACAGCCAGGCACCTTTGTGCGCCGCGCAGATAGCACGAACCCTGCTGCTTTCCGCGGCCATAGCCAGGCGCTCCTGCGCTTCAGCCTGGAGCTTCCGGCGCTGGTCTCGGCCTATGTGCTGACTCGCGAAGACCGGTTTGCCGCGCACGCGGCTCGTCATGCCCGTGCGTGGTTTGCCGATGAGGCGACGCGCATGGCCCCGACCCTGCAGTACGCCGAGCTGGTGCCTGGCACCCGCGAGCCCCGCATGGAGGGTGTGCTGGCCGGCATGCGCCTGGCGGAGGTGGCACAGGCGCTCAGCTTTCTGACCACCAGCGACGCACTGGACGACGCCACCTGGGAACGCATCTACGCCTGGTTTGCTAATCTGCTGAACTGGCTGGACACCGACAAAACCGCAGGTCTGGCACGCGACGACAAGAGCCACCATGCCACAAGCTGGCTGCTGCAGTGCGCCGCCTACGCCCGACTGCTGCCACCGCGCATGACGACCGCAGACACGTTGCTGCAGGAGCTGCGCCACCGCTATAAGACCGTGACGCTGCGCACGCAGGTGGACTCCAACGGGAACTTTGCCCACGAGCTGGCCACCAGCTTTCCCTATCGCAACACGATCATGAATCTGGAGATGCTGGCTGGGGCCTGCGACCTGCTGTCGACGCGGTTCGAGAGCCTGTGGGACTACGAGTTACAGAACGGGCCTGGGCTGCGCACCGTGGTGGCGCGGCAGTTCCCTTTTCTGGCCAATCGCAACGCATGGCCCTACCCCGCCGACCTGCGGCACTTCGCTGAGATGCCCTGGCGCTGCTCCAGCCTGCTGCTGGCCGCACGGGCCTACAATCAGCCGGAGTACGCTGCGCTGTGGGCACGCACCGACGCAGAGTCCCGCCTGCCGGAGCTCCGGCAGTGGATGCCAATCCAGCAGCCGCTGCTGTGGGTCAGGCGGGTGAGGTCGCTGTAACGCGCCTACAGAGCGGCGCGCGACTCGCGGACGATCTGCAGATACTTGCGCGCCGTCTCGGTAACGATCTCCGGCTTACCGGCATCCAGAGCCTTCTGGTCGACGAGGTCTGACCCGACTCCCAGGGCAAAGGCTCCGGCCTTCAGGAAGTCGGCTGCCGTGGCCAGCGAGACGCCACCCGTGGGAATCATCTCCACCTGCGGCAACGGCCCTTTCAGCGCAGTCAGGTACTTGGCCCCGCCCATGGCGCTGGCCGGGAATACCTTGACCACATCCGCACCGGCCTGCCACGCGGTGACAACCTCGGTCGGCGTCAGGGCACCGGGCAGCACAGCGATGGAGTAGCGATGGCACATCTCAATCGTCTGCAGGTTCAGCGCCGGGCTTACGACAAACTGTGCTCCTTCCAGGATGCACATGCGCGCGGTCTCCGCATCCAGCACGGTGCCTGCACCGATCAGGATGTCGGGCCGTTGCTCGGCGAGCTGGCGCATCACCTGAATAGCTCCGGGAACCGTCATGGTGATCTCCAGCACGGTCACGCCACCATCGGCGATGGCCGTAGCCAGAGCCAATGCCTTCTGAACGGAAGAGGCGCGCAGCACCGGCACCAGGCCGATCTCACGCAGGGACTGCAGCACTTGCTCTTTACGCATATTTGTAACTCCAGATGTTTTTAGAGACTGCGTTGGTTACAAATCACACGCGAGGCCTGATTCAAGATCAGGACTAACGCTGGACTCGGGCACCGCCGCCCTTCATCACGCGCAGCACCTCGTCGAGGGTTGCCATGGTGGTGTCGCCCGGGGTGGTCATGGCCAGTGCGCCATGAGCGCAGCCGCAGTTCACGGCCCAGTCAGCACCCTGTTCGGTCAGGAAGCCGTAGATCAGGCCAGAGGCGAAGGAGTCTCCGCCGCCGACGCGATCAAATATCTCGAGATCCGGCATGGGCCGCGCCTCGTGGAACTGCCCTTCGTAGTAGCAGATGGCGCCCCAGTCGTTGATGCTCGCAGTCTTGGCGTGGCGCAGCGTAGTGCCCACGGCCTTGAAGTTGGGGAATGCAGCCGCAGCTTTTTCGATCATGCGGCGGAAGCTGCCGGTATCGAGCGCGCCGAGGTGGTCGCCTACACCCTCTACCTCAAATCCCAGCGCCGCCGTAAAGTCCTCTTCATTGCCGATCATGACATCCACATAGGAGGCCAGCTCGCGGTTCACCTCAGTCGCGCGCACCTTGCCGCCAATCGACTTCCACAGCGAATCCCGGTAGTTCAGGTCGTAGCTGATGATGGTGCCATGCTTGCGGGCGGCAAGCATCGCCTCCCGGGCCACCTCAGGCGTACTCTCGCTCAACGCGCAGAAGATTCCGCCGGTGTGAAACCAGCGCGCGCCCTCGCGCCCAAAGATCTCGTCCCAGTCAATCTGGCCCGGCTTCAGCTGGCTCACGGCGGTATTGCCACGGTCAGAGCAGCCCAGCGCCGCACGCACGCCAAAGCCGCGCTCGGTAAAGTTGAGCCCATTGCGCGTGGTGCGTCCAACGCCGTCGTACTTGGTCCATACGACATGCGACTGGTCGACTCCGCCCTGCAGCATCAGGTCCTCCAGCAGTCGCCCAACCGGGTTGTCTGCCAGCGCCGTGACGATGCTGGAGCGCAGCCCGAAGCAGCGACGCAGGCCACGAGCCACGTTGTACTCGCCGCCACCCTCCCACGCGGTAAACTGCCGCGCCGTCGCGACGCGGACGTCGCCAGGATCGAGGCGCAACATCACCTCACCAAGGCTGACAATATCCCACTTGCACTCTGACCTGGGGCGAATAACCAGACTGTTTGTTGCCACGATCTCTCCTCAATTCTGATGCTCGGGTTGCGGTTCCAGCCGTTTAGCGGAGTTCTGTGATCGGCGCGGGATCCATGTCGGCGTAGTCCTGGTTCTCGCCGCCCATTCCCCAGCAGAACGCATAGTTTTTGGTACCGACGCCGGCGTGGATCGACCAGCCCGGCGAGACCACCACATCCTTATCCTGCATCACCAGATGACTGGTCGCGTCCGGTGGTCCCATCAGGTGCAGCACGCGATGCTCGGGGTCCACATCAAAGTAGAAGTACACCTCACTGCGGCGCATGTGGGTATGCGCAGGCATCGTGTTCCAGTTGCTGCCCGTCTCCAACATGGTGAAACCCATCACCAACTGGCAGCTCTGGATGCCATCGCGGTGGATTGCCTTATAAATCTTGCGCTTGTTACAGGTCTCCATCGCGCCCAGCGCCACCGGCTCCAGTTGAGCAAACTTGACCATGGCGGTGGGATGCACCGCGTGCGCGGGATAGCTGAGCAGGTAGAACTGAGCCGGAGCCTTGGGGTCCTTACTGGCAAACACGACCTTGCGGTTGCCACGTCCTGCGTAGAGACAGTCCAGCTTATCCAGCGCGTACTCCGTGCCATCGACCGTTACGGTGCCGCTGCCACCTACGTTCAGCACACCCAGCTCACGACGCTCCAGGAAGTACTCCGCACGCAGCTCCGGCTGGGTCTCCAGCGTCAGCGGCTCCGACTCTGGGACGGCCGCACCAATCACGGTTCGGTCGAGATCGACATACGCGAGTTCAATCTCGCCGGGCTGAAAGAGCTCTTCCACCAAAAACGTCTCGCGGAGTTCGTCGGTGTTCATCAAGCCGTAGCGCACGGGGTCTGCCATCTGGTAAAGCCGCATGTTTGTCCTTTGCAGTGGGGTACTTAGGCTAGCGTCGCGCGGAGTGCAGTGCAATGCTCTGCCTAGTATAGTTCGAGGTTAGGACGAAAGGTTGTCCAGTGTGGTGCCACTTCCGTGCAAGGTCTGGCCGAGACTACCCTGGGATTGCACTGATCGGCCCAAAACAACTGCAACCATACTGAGCCGAGGGTAAGCGAGTCAACCCAAAAGCAGGCCAATGGACGGACCAATCCGCCGCTCTGCAGGCTCGCCAAACGGGATGAAGCGGTTTACCGCGATACGGCGAAACAGGTAGAGTGAGGCCATGCAGAACATCCTTGAGAGCTTTCGTTTAGACAACAAAGTGGCGCTGGTGACCGGCGCAGCCAGCGGACTGGGCGCCGCCATTGCCATGGCCCTGGCCCAGGCCGGCGCCACGGTTGCGGTTCACGGCAACCGCCGCCCGGCCGACGAAACCGCCGCAGCCATCGTTGCCGCAGGCGGCCACGCGAAGGCGTTCCAGGCTGATCTGGGCTCCACCGAGGGCGCGGAGAGGTTGTTTACCGCGGTGCAGGCCGCGTTCGGCGGTGTAGACCTGCTGGTGAACAACGCAGGCATGATCCATCGCGCCGCAGCTGAGGAGTTTGCCCTGGCTGATTGGCAGCAGGTGCTGCAGGTCAACCTGACCAGCGTCTTTCAGCTGGCACAACTGGCGGCACGCGACATGATGGCGCGGCAGACGGGCGGCAAGATTGTGAACATCGCCTCGCTGCTCAGCTTCCAGGGCGGCATCCGGGTGCCAGCCTATGCCGCTTCCAAGGGTGGCGTGGCGCAGCTCACCAAAGCCCTGGCCAACGAGTGGGCGCCGAAGGGAATCCAGGTCAACGCGATTGCTCCCGGCTACTTTGCCACTACCAACACAGAGGCGCTGCAGGCCGACGAAACCCGCAACCGGCAGATTCTGGAACGCATCCCTGCCGCGCGCTGGGGCCAGCCGCAGGACCTGGCCGGCGCGGCCGTCTTCCTGTGCTCGCGGGCCAGCGACTACGTGACTGGGACCGTGCTCACGGTTGACGGTGGCTGGATGGGCCGCTAAGCGAGGGAGCCCGCGGCAGACTCCGGCTGCGGGCTACTCCGGCAGTGCGACGCCGCCCCGCTCGCTGGAGAGATACGCCGCCTCGACGGTGCGCATGGTATCCATGGCGTCTTCTACGCTGGTGGGCAGCGTCTCGGCCTCACCCTGCACATAGGCCTGCAGGCTGCCCATGGAGCCCATGAAGGCATCCGGGAACCAGTTGCCAGAGGGCGCGATCGAGCTCCACTCGTCGGCACCCTGCAGGATGTACTCGAAGGTATCGGGACGTCCCTGCGGGTAGTTCAGATTCACGCCCATCTGTGCGCGCATGGCTCCGTTCATTCCCTCCCATTGCACGTAGCTGCGTTGCATGGTTGGCGCAAAGTCGTGGCTGTGGTTGGCCGTAATAAAGACGCGGCGGCTCTCTCCGTAGTCCAGCACCAGCACGCTCTTGGTGGCGGCCAGCTCCGGTGTCCGCGGACTCTTGACGGTCTTGGCATACACGCCCTGCGGGTTGCCGAACCAGGAGCGTACTAGGTCAACGTAGTGGATGGAGTGGTAGAGGATCTCCAGCCGCGGTGCAGTCGCCAGGAAGCTCCACAGCTCCCACGGCATATGCACGCTGACTTTGACCTCCATGTCGTGCAGTTCGCCCAGCACACCGGCCTGCGTCACCGCGCGCGCCATCATCATGTTGGGCGCCCAGCGCAGCTGAAAGTTGATCGCTGCGGTCAGTCCCTTCTGGCGGCAGAGCTGCAGGATGGTGCGCGCCTCGTCGAGCGTCTCACCCATCGGCTTCTGAATCAAAACGGCGGCACCGTCCGGAAGCTGCGGAAGGATCGACGGGATAATCTTGGCTGGTACGGCAACATCAAAGATCGCGTTCTGCGGCGCGTAGTGGATCGCGGCGGCGATAGAGTCCGTCGCGTAGGGCACGGCAAACTTCTGGGCCAGGGCCTGTGCCTTCGGCAGGCTGGCATCCACGAGCGCGGCCACGGGGAAACCAGCCTTGGCGTAGGCGGGAAGATGCGAGTCGTGCACAATGCCGCCAGCGCCGATCATGACAATGGGACGTGGCTCACGAGGGCGAGGAGCCGCAATCTTGCGCAGCAGAGCTTCAACCGGGACAGAAACGGACACTTCAACCTCCAGGCACAGAACGTACAGCCAACAGCTTCGCACGAGCCAAGTTGCCACAACAAACCTGGCCGCCCTAGTATGGCAGAGAATGTCCTCCGCACTGCAACTCGCGTTGCTCTCCTGCGCCCTGCTCGGGTTGCGGCACGGCTTTGACTACGACCATCTTGCGGCCATTACCGACATTACCAGCGTGCAGCGCAACTGGCGTGAAGGCATGCGCCTGGGCGTACTGTACGCGCTGGGCCATGCGCTGACGGTCGCGGTGCTGGGCGTAACTGTGCTGGCGCTCCACCTGTCGCTCCCCACCCGGATGGATGCACTGGGTGAGCGAGCCGTGGGTGCCACGCTGATTGTGCTGGCGCTCTATGTCCTGGTGTCGTTCCTGCGGACACGGGGCAGCGCGCACACGCATCCGCGCAGCAGAGTTGCGCTGTTGATCACTGCCGTGCAGCGCCTGGTGTGGCTGGTGCGACGCCGGTTGAGCGACAGCGTGCAGCCACCGCAGCCGTTTGCCTTTCAGTACGATCGCAGCTCGGTGTTTGCCGTAGGCGTGGTGCACGGGCTGGGCGCGGAGACCCCCAGCCAGCTGATGCTCTTTCTGCTGGCCGCAAACCTGGGCGGCACCAGCCGCGGACTGCTGGGCCTGGGTTGCTTTCTGGTTGGCCTGGTGGCCATGAACACCCTGATGACGGCCTCGGCCTCCGGTCTGTTTGCCGGCAGCACCAGTCGGCCACGCGTACACGGCTTGCTGACCACGTTGACGGTGGCTTATAGCTTCTGCATCGGCGTCATCTTCCTGTTCGGCATCAGCGACCGCCTGCCTGCGCTGGTGCGCTAGTCCAACTGCGCCGTACGCAGCCGCAACGCATTCCCGATCACCGTAACGGAGCTGAAGCTCATAGCCGCAGCCGCCAGCATGGGATGCAGCAGGAGCCCAGTGAAGGGATACAGCACGCCCGCAGCAATCGGCACGCCGAGTGCGTTGTAGAAGAAGGCAAAGAAGAGGTTCTGGCGGATGTTGCGCATTGTATGCAGGCTGAGCTGCCGCGCCTTCACGATGCCCAGCAGATCTCCCTTGACCAGCGTCATGCCGCCCGTCTCCATGGCGATGTCCGTGCCCGTGCCCATTGCGATGCCGACACTGGCCTGTGCCAGTGCGGGCGCGTCGTTGATGCCGTCGCCAGCCATGGCTACGCGTCGTCCGGCGGCCTGGAGCCGCTGCACCAGTTCGGCCTTGCCCGCAGGCGAGACCCCGGCGACGTACTCGATGCCGAGCTGTGCAGCGATCACGCGCGCGGTGGCCTCACTATCGCCGGTCGCCATCGTCACCGTGAGGCCTGCCTCGCGCAGCGCCTGGATGGCTTGCGGCGTGGTGGCCTTGATGGGGTCAACGATGGCCAGCAGACCGACCAGCTCCCTGCCCCGCGCCACGTAGACGACCGTCTCGCCCATATTCGCGCGCTCCTCGGCAGTGGCCGACAGGGCGTCGAGCGCGACCTCGCACTCCAGCATCAGCGCAGCGTTACCCAGGGCGACCATGGCTCCGTCCAGCTGCCCGGTCACACCGCGACCGACCTCAGCGTGGAAGCCTGCAAGATCGCCCGGTCCGGCACCCTGCGTGCGGCTCCAAGTCAGAATGGCACTGGCCAACGGATGCTCGCTCGCCTGCTCCAGACTGGCGGCGATCCCGGCGAGCTGCGCTGGCGTAAAGCCGGGCGCGGCCTGCGCATGGGTAACACGCGGCTTGCCCTCGGTCAGCGTGCCGGTCTTATCGACCACCAGCGTGTCGATCGTCTCCATCGCCTCCAGAGCCTCGGCATTGCGGATCAGAATGCCGGAGGAGGCACCGCGACCGACGCCTACCATGATGGACATGGGCGTAGCCAGCCCCAGCGCACACGGGCACGCAATGATGAGCACCGAGACGGCATTGATGAGCGCGTGCGCATAACGGGGCTGCGGCCCGGCGATCGCCCACACCACCAGAGTCAGCACGGCTGCGCCGACCACAGCAGGCACAAACCACCCGGAAGCCTTGTCTGCCAGTCGCTGGATGGGCGCGCGCGTACGCTGCGCCTCACTCACCAGGCGGACGATCTGCGCGAGCAGCGTGTCGCGGCCTACGCGCTCTGCCTGCATCACAAAGCTGCCGGTTCCGTTCAAGGTGCCGCCCACCACTTTGTCGCCCCCGCTCTTGGCTACGGGCACAGGCTCGCCGGTAATCATCGCCTCGTCGACGGTGCTGCGTCCGAAGACGACGAATCCGTCGGTCGGCACTTTTTCGCCGGGCCGCACGCGGAAGAGCTGGCCGGGCAGCATGGTCTCCAGAGCGACCTCTGTCTCGGTGCCGTCGTCCTGCACACGCAGCGCGGTGCGTGGAGCCAGGCCCAGTAATGCGCGTATGGCGCTGCCTGTGCGGCTGCGAGCGCGCAGCTCCAGCACCTGCCCTAGCAGCACCAGCATGATGATGGTGGCAGACGCCTCAAAGTACAGCCCCAGTGCACCGTGCGCGTCGCGAAAGCTGGCCGGGAACACCGTCGGTGCAAGCAAGGCAACCGTGCTGTACAGGTAAGACGACACCACGCCGATGGCGATGAGCGTAAACATGTTGTAGCTGCGGCGCAGTATGGATTGCACCCCACGCACCAGAAGCGGCCAGCCTGCCCACAGCACCACCGGAGTGGCCAGAACCAGCTCAAGCCAGCCCATAGTGCCGGCAGACAGCAGATGCATCAGCACATGCGGAGCTGCCACCTCGGCCACCATCACGCCCAGCAGCGGCGCCGTAAGTACCAGGCCGACCCAGAAGCGAAGCGTCATGCTGCGCAGCTCGGGATTGTCCTCCTCCTCGGCAGAGATCTCCGCAGGCTCCAGCGCCATGCCACACTTTGGGCAACTGGCCGGATGATCAGACTCCACCTCAGGGTCCATCGGGCAGACGTAACGCGAGGCGAGCACCGCCGGTGCCGGTGCAGCGGCTTCCACTGGGCGCGAGCCATCGTAGCGGCCGGGGTCCGCTGAAAACTTTGCCAGGCAACTCTTGCTGCAGAAGTACCAGGTGCGTCCAGCATGCTGGGTAGAGCCCGCCGCAGTTGCGGGGTCCACCATCATGTCGCAAACCGGGTCCTGTTCGAGGGTTACGTTCTCACTCATGCGGCTCCTTCCGTCTGCAGAACAGCGCCCGGGGTACGGCCAGGTCCCCGGGCCTGTGTTGCCTCACTTCGTCCCGATGCGTCCACCATCGCATCCCCGCATCGCCTGCGCTATTTGACAAATATTACCAATTGCCCGATGCTGAAAGAGATGAACCGCTCCGCCCACATCATGTGTTGTGCATGTCGCGCGTGTCGCTGTATGGCACGTGCCTGTGGGTGTTGAGTCCTTCTGGAATGTTCTCTCGCTGACGATCCAAAGAATCTCAACTCTGATACGCCCACATGCCAACCGTTTGGATGTGGGCCTTGTTGTATGCGCCTGAGAAACGATCGAGACTGAAAATGACGACTACGATTGCCCCCCCTGAGTCCCTGACAAGCACCCGCCTGACCCACCTGCAGATGCTGGAGGCCGAGAGCATCCAGATCTTCCGCGAGGTCGCGGCCGAGTTCCAGCGGCCGGTGATGCTGTATTCGATCGGCAAAGACTCGTCCGTGATGTTGCGGCTGGCCGAGAAGGCCTTCTTTCCCGGGCCCATTCCCTTCCCGCTGTTGCATGTCGATACCAGTTACAAGTTTCGCGAGATGATTGCCTTTCGCGACAATCTGGCCAAGGAGATGGGCCTGAACCTGTTGGTGTGGCGCAACGAGGGAGCGCTGGCCGACGGCGCCAACCCGGTGAAGCTGGGCACGCAGCGCTGCTGCGGCCTGCTCAAGACGCAGGCCCTGCTGGATGGCCTGCGCGAGCATGGCTTTGACGCCGCCTTTGGTGGCGCTCGCCGCGATGAGGAGAAGTCACGCGCGAAGGAGCGCATCTTCTCCTTCCGCGATAAGGCAGGCCAGTGGGACCCCAAGAATCAGCGGCCCGAGCTGTGGAACCTCTACAACAGCCGCGTCGCGCCCGGAGAGAGCATCCGCGTCTTCCCGCTCTCGAACTGGACGGAGCTCGATATCTGGCACTACATCTACCTGGAGAACATTCCTATTGTGCCGCTGTACTTTGCCAAGGAGCGGCCGATGATTGTGCGCGGCGACAGCCTGATTCCCGTGGAGCAGACCTTTGTGAAGAGTCTGCCGGGCGAGGAGCAGATGGTGAAGTGCCGCCTGCGCTCGCTGGGTTGCAGCCCGTGCACCGGCGCAATTCGCTCCGACGCCGACACCTTACCCAAAATCATTGCGGAGCTTATCTCATTCCGCTCGTCCGAGCGCGCCAACCGCGTCATCGACCACGACCAGGATGGCTCCATGGAGATCAAGAAACGCGAGGGGTACTTCTAACATGACCGGGATCCAGACGACCGTCGAAGAGACACAAAACGATTTTCTGATTGAAGAGTTTCTCGCCGAAGAGAAGACCAAGGACCTGCTGCGCTTCAGCACGGCGGGCAGTGTGGACGACGGCAAGTCCACCCTGATCGGACGTCTGCTGTACGACTCGCGCAATGTGTATGAGGACCAGGTGCGCGCTGTTACCGGCCTGCAGGCCGGTCAGAAGCAGCCAACCATCGACTTTGCTCTGCTGACCGACGGCCTGCGTGCCGAGCGCGAACAGGGCATCACCATCGACGTGGCCTATCGTTACTTCTCTACGCAGCGGCGCAAGTTCATCATTGGCGATACGCCGGGCCATGAGCAGTACACGCGCAACATGGCCACCGGCGCCTCCACGGCGGACCTGGCGATTATCCTCATCGATGCACGCAAGGGCATTCTGACCCAGTCTCGCCGTCACGCCTACATCGCGTCTCTGTTGGGCATTCGCCACCTCGTGGCAGCCATCAACAAGATGGATCTGGTGGAGTTCTCGCAGGAGGTCTTTACCACGATCGAGCGCGACTTCCGCGAGTTGGTCGCCAGCTTCGGTAACGCCGAGTTGACGACAATTCCAGTGTCGGCGCTGCTGGGCGACAACGTAGTGGAACCCAGCACCTACATGCCGTGGTACACCGGTCCTACGCTGCTGCAACACCTGGAACAGGTGCCCGTGTGGACCGAGGAGCAGGTACTGCCCTTCCGCCTGCCTGTGCAACGGGTCATCCGCCCAGACCAGTACTATCGCGGCTTTGCGGGGCAGATCGCCTCCGGCACGGTGCGCGTCGGCGATACCATTGTGGCGCTGCCCTCAGGCCGCACCAGCCAGGTGACCGCCATCACCACCTTCGATGGCGATCTGGAGCAGGCCTATGCGCCCCAGTCGATTGCGCTGACGCTGGCCGATGAGTTGGACATCAGCCGCGGCGACCTGATCTCCGAAGTTGTACGCAAGCCACAGCATGCCACCAGCGTGGAAGCCGCACTGGTGTGGTTTGATGGTCAACGCCTGGAGACGCATCGCCCGTACCTGCTGAAGCACGGCACGCAGACCCTCCACGCGCGCGTCACCCAGGTCAAGCACCGCACCAATATCCAGAGCCTGCAGCGAGAAGCTGTGAACTCGCTCGGCATGAACGATATCGGCGTCGTCGAGATCGATATGGTTCGGCCGATCTTCTTCGATCCTTACGCGGAGAACCGCGCGAGCGGCAATTTCATCCTGATTGATGTGAAGACCAACGCAACGGTCGCTGCCGGCATGATCCAGCGTGGCCTTGCCAGCGCGGACACTGCCACGCCGCAGCACAAGCCTCTGCTGGTGGCCGGTGGGGATGCGGCGGCAAACACGGCCCTGGAGCTGGAGTTGCTGCGCGCAGGTGCCGCCGTGGTCAGAACGCGCGTTGCGTCAGAGCAACTGTGGCGCGCGCTGCTGAGCATTGGAGCGATTGTGCTGCTGGACGGCATCAGCGTAGCGCAGGCGCAGGAGTTGGTGGACGATGCCGCCGGCAGCGAGACGCTGGTGGCGTGGTCAAACGCAAGCAGCGAAACCGAGGCCGTGAGCGGCTTCCTCAACCAGTTGCGGAAGCTTGGCGCGCTTCCTGACCCGCAGGAGTAAGAGCGATGACTCAAGCCGTTGTCACTACCGACGAGAAGGCACTGGCAGCCAGGTCTCTGGTTGCCGAGGAACTGGCCGCGCAGCGCGGACGCATCTGCGTCACCTGCAGCTTCCAGGCAGAAGACATGATTGTGCTGGACATGGTGCGCGCCACGCTGCCAGACGTGCCGGTCATCTTTCTGGACACTGGCTATCACTTCGCCGAGGTGTACACCTACCGCGATGCGATGGCCAGGCAGTGGAGCCTGAACCTCATCAACCTTGTGCCGGAGATCACTGTCGCCGAGCAGGAGTCGCAGTTCGGCATTCTGAACCAGACTGACCCCTCGCGTTGCTGCGGCATCCGCAAGGTCAAGCCGCTGTTCAGCGCACTGGAGCAGTATGACCTGTGGTTTACCGGCTTGCGCCGAGAGCAGGCAAAGAGTCGCGCCACACTGCAACTGGTGGAGCCCTTCGCCCTGCCCTCTGGCAACAGCATCCGCAAGATCAGCCCGCTGACCGACTGGACGACAAAGGATGTGTGGACGTACGCCGCAGCACGGCAGATTCCCTTGCTCTCGCTCTACGACAAAGGCTACTCCAGCATTGGCTGCGAGCCTTGCACCAGCCTGCCGACAGACCCGAATGACCCGCGCTCAGGCCGCTGGGGCGGCCAGAAGCAGGAGTGCGGCATTCACATACAGCCCGCCTGAACGAAGGCGTAACAAGCGTAAGTAAGGTTCATACTCATCATGTTGGAGTTTTTGATCGGTTTCGTAGTGGCGATTGTGATCGCCATGACTGGCGTCGGAGCCAGTGTCGTCACAGCGCCGCTGCTGATCTTTCTGTTGAAGGTGCCGGTCGACATTGCGGTCAGCACTACGCTTGCCTACTCCGCGATCGTCAAGCTGATCGTCGTTCCGTTTCAGGTAGCGCGGCGGCAGGTCAACTATCGCATCCTGGGCATCATGCTGTTGGGTGGTGTGCCGGGCGTGGTGCTGGGCTCGGTGCTGTTCAAGCACGTTGCCGCACACGGCCCACGTGCCGCGCTCTCCTTCGCGCTTGGCCTCATTATTCTGTTCACGGCGGGGTGGCATCTGTATCGCCACTTCCGCCCCTCAGACACGAAGCGCTCGTGGAAGGATCGCGCGGGTTGGGTCGGACTCATCATGTTCCCCATCGGCGCGGAGGTCGGCTTCTCCTCCGCAGGTGCTGGCGCGCTGGGCACGGTGGCGCTGCTGGGGCTTACCTCGCTGACTGCGACGCAGGTGGTCGGCACGGATCTCGCCTTCGGCCTGGTGATTGCGCTGGTGGGCTCCGGCGTCCATCTGATCGGCGGCCACTACGACACGGCCCTGCTGACGCATCTGGTGGCCGGCGGCGTGATTGGCGGACTGATTGGCTCAGGCGTCGCGCCGAAGATTCCGAATCGTGGCCTGCGCTTTGCCCTGTCGCTGTGGCTTCTCTACATCGGACTGCAGTTCTGCTACCAGGCCGCGACGCACTAGCAGCACAACTGCAGTAACACCAGGCGAACAGCTGACGTGGGGTGAGCTGACGTGGACGAACAATCGTGGGCTGGGCTGCCCGCTAACGTGCTCGAGCAAGCCGTAAGCCGCGCCAACAGCGTGCTGCTGCACACGGCACTGCCCGATGCCGAGAACCGCTGCAGCTATCTGTTCGTTGACCCGGTCGAGATCATCTCTACCTACGATGCGGCAGAGGTGCCTGCCTGCTTCGCCCGCCTGGAGGTAGCGCTGGCCAGCGGCGCCTACGCAGCCGGCTACCTGAGCTATGAGTGCGGCTACCACTTCGTTCCGCGTGCTGCTCCCGGACCGCGCCAAGGCTCAGACCCGCTGCTCTGGTTCGGCATCTACCGGCAACCGCTCGTCCTGCCTCATCAGGTTGATCAGGCCCCACTGCGACAGGCCGCTCCAACTGCGTCACCTATCGCAGAAACCCACCTGGCGCTCTCGCCAGAGGAGTACAGCCAGCGAATCGCGGCCATTCAAGCCCTGATCAGCGCCGGCGACACCTACCAGGTCAACTTCACCAGCAGGCTGCGCTTCGCCTGCGAGCAGCCCGTCGCAGAGCTGTACCAGCAGTTGATTGCCAGACAACCTGTGAGCTACGCAGCCGTGCTCAACACGGCGCAGCGCACCATTCTGTCCTTCTCTCCAGAGCTGTTCTTTCGCGTGCAGTCGGGCAACATAACCACCCGCCCCATGAAGGGCACACGGGCGTGCAATGCTGCGGAAGAGGAGGAGACTGCAGCGACGGAACTGCGCAACCATGCGAAGAATCGTAGCGAGCACGTCATGATCGTCGACCTGCTGCGCAATGACCTGGGGCAGATCTGCGAGATGGGCTCCGTCTGCGTCACAGACCTCTTCCGCGTGGAGCGCTACGCGACGCTGCTGCAGATGACCTCCACCATCACCGGCAGATTGCAGCAGGGGCTTAGCTGGTACCGCATCTTTCAGGCCCTGTTTCCCTGTGGCTCCATTACAGGAGCCCCCAAGCTGCGCACGATGCAGATCATCCGCGAACAGGAGACAGAGCCCCGGGGCGTGTATACCGGCGCGATCGGCTACCTCTCGCCGACGGGCGATGCCGTCTTCAATGTCGCAATCCGGACGCTGGAGTTGGAACACGCCAGCGGCAGTATGGGCGTAGGCGGCGGCATCGTGGCAGACTCCGTGGCCGCCGAGGAGTACCGTGAGTGCATGATCAAGGCCGCGTTCCTCACCACTCCCCAGCCAGAGCCTGCGCTGATTGAGACCATGCTGTGGCACGATGGCATCTGGCTGCTGGACGCGCATCTGGAGCGTCTGCGCGCCTCCTGCCTGTGGCTGCAACGATGCTGCGATGAGAGCGAGATCCGCCGGGCGATCCACCAGACCGCGGCGCAGCTCATCGCCGGCCAACGTTACCGGCTACGACTCCTGCTGAGTCCTGATGGCGTACCCACCGTGCAGGCTACATCGCTGCAAGACACAAACGGCATCCTCCGCGCGCGACTGGCTGCCCGACGGACACACTCAACCGACCTGTACCTGCGCCACAAGACGACGCGACGAGAAGCCTATGACGCAGCCTATCGCGCGGCACTGGCCGATGGCTGGGATGAGGCGATCTTCCTGAATGAGCGCGATGAATTGACCGAAGGCTGCATCACCAATCTCTTTGTTCGCTTCGGCGACCGGCTGGTAACTCCGCCACTGCACTGCGGCGTATTGCCGGGAGTTCTGCGCGGGCACTTGCTGCAGAGCAACGTCAACCTGGAAGAGCGTGTGTTGACCTTAAGCGACCTGCAGGCCGCGGATGCCGTGTTGCTGGGCAACTCGGTACGCGGCCTGCAGCAGCTTGCAGTGCTCCAGCTCTCGCCAGAGCAGGTGTTGCACTTTACTTGAGCGCGATGGCCTGCTTGAGCGGCAGACTCTGCGACGAGCCACCCACCATCATTTGGTAGTTGCCCGGCACCAGCTTCCAGCTGTCGGTCGCCTCATCGTAGACAGAGAGATAGCGACGATCGATGCTGACCTGAACCTGGCGGCTCTCGCCCGGCTTCAGCGAGATCTTGCTCCAGCCCACCAGCCGCTTGGGCGGCTCCTGGGCTCCCTCTGGCAGCGCAGCGTAGACCTGAGCGATCTCCTGCCCTTCACGCGTTCCCGTATTGGTTACCGTAAAGGTTACAGTTGGAGACGCGCCATCCTCCACCTTGAGCCGGGAGTAGCGATAGGTGGTGTACGAGAGCCCGAAGCCGAAAGGAAACAGGACCGGCTTCTTCTCAGCGTCATACCATTTGTAACCAACTTTGAGCCCCTCATCGTAGTTCATGGAGAAGGTCGGCTTCGCGGTACCGCTGCGCATAACGCCCGCAGCACCCTGGGCATGGGGCGGAGGGGTCACCCGCACCGGATGCGGCAGATCTGCTTCGCTCAGCGGGAAGGTCATGGGCAGCTTGGCCGACGGATTGACCTCGCCAAAGAGCACATTCGCCACAGCGTCCGCGCCTTTGCTGCCTGGGTACCACGCCTCCAGCACACCACTTACCTGGTCAATCCACGGCATCGTCACAGCCGTGCCCGTCTGCAGCACCACGACCGTGTGCTTGTTCGCCGCGGCAACAGCCTTCACCAGTGCGTCCTGCCCTGATGGCAGAGAGAGGTTTGCCAGGTCCATCCCCTCACTTGTCCACTGGTTTACAAACACCAGGGCCACATCTGCCTGCGCAGCCAGGTGTGCCGCCTCCGCAACATCTGCGCCTGAGGCAAAGTTCACCTTGGCCTGTGGCGCCTTGGCCCGAATT
>JAGWNX010000103.1 GCA_028872955.1 Acidobacteriota bacterium | reverse complement strand
GCTCCCGCCTGCGGAGCGTGCTCGAGAGGAGCGCCGTTGTCCGCGCAATCGTCCCCGATACTCCCTGCTCTGCCGGAAGAGGCTGCCGCCTGGCTCAAGCATCAGGCCAACCTGATCCGGCTGAGCGCCATGACCATGACCAACCACGCCAACCTGGGGCACACGGGGGGTGATCTCTCCTCGTCTGACCTGCTGTGTACGGTGTACCTGGGCGGCATCCTGCGGGTAGATCCGCAGCAGCCAACATGGCCGCAGCGTGACCGGTTCCTAATGTCGAAGGGACACTGCTCGGGTGCGTTCTACTCGGTGCTGTCGGCGCGCGGCTACTTTCCGCGCAGGCAGCTGGGCACGTTCATGGATCCGCTCTCGATGCTGAACGGGCATCCGGATCGCAACAAGCTGCCGGGCGTGGAGGCAAATACGGGCCCGCTGGGACACGGCCTGCCCATTGCCGTGGGCTGCGCGCTCGCGGCGCGGATGCGGCAGGAAGACTGGCGCACCTTCGTGCTGACGGGCGATGGCGAGTTGCAGGAGGGGTCCAACTGGGAGGCTGCCATGACGGCGCAGCACTACGGCCTGGACAACCTGGTGGTGATCGTCGACCGCAACCGGATTCAGCAGGGCGACTTCACTGAGAAGACGATCCGCATGGACCCGCTGGCGGAGAAGTGGCGCGCCTTTGGGTTTGCTGTGGAAGAGATGGATGGCCATGACCACGCCGCCCTGCTGCAGCGGCTGCGCCAGCTGCCGTTTGAGGCTGGCAAGCCGAGTTGCCTGATTGCGAATACCACCAAGGGCAAAGGCGTATCGTTTGCCGAGAATAAGCCTGCGTGGCACCACGGTGTGCCGACGCTGGAGCAGCTGGAGCAGGCGCGCGAGGAGCTGGGCGTGGCCCGTGAAGAGATGGCAGGCATGGAGGTGGCGCCATGGCAGGTGTAGCAATGGATCTGAAGGCCGAGGCGCTGGCCGGTGCCAAGCGCTATGACTGCCGCGATGCCTACGCGCAGACACTGGAGCAGCTGGCAGAGCAGGACGGGCGCGTGTGCGTGGTGGTGAACGACTCCGTCTCGTCGACCAAGTCCAAGGGCTTCCAGGCGAAGTTTCCAGAGCGGTTTGTGAATGTCGGCATTGCGGAGCAGAACATGGTGGGGGTTGGCGCAGGACTGGCCAACGGCGGCATGCTGCCCTATGTGTGTGGTGCCTCGTGCTTTTTGACCGGGCGGGCGACAGAGCAGGTGAAGGTCGATCTGGGCTACTCCAAGTGGAATGTGAAGCTGTGCGGTATGAGCTCTGGCGTAGCCTACGGCGAACTGGGCCCGACCCACCACTCGATTGAGGACCTGGCCTGGACTCGGATTATTCCGAACTTGAGTGTGGTGGTGCCGGCAGATCCGGTGGAGACGGCGTGGGCCATGCGCCACTCGCTGACGCACGATGGGCCGATGTTTCTGCGGATCAGCCGCATGCCGGTGCCCAGGCTGTATCCGGACGACTTCCCGTTTGAGTTTGGCAAGGCCTCGTGCGTGGTGGTGGGCGACGACGTGACGATCATCGCCAATGGCGTGATGGTGGAGCGTGCGGTGCTGGCTGCCGGGTTGCTGGGAGCGCGCGGCATCAGCGCACGGGTGCTGAATATGAGCACGGTGAGCCCGATCGATAAGGATGCGATTGTGCAGGCCGCGCAGCAGACGCGAGGCGTGGTCACCGTGGAAGAGGCACTGCGCAACGGCGGCCTGGGCGGCGCGGTGGCCGAGGTGCTGGCGGAACATCATCCGGCTCCCATGCGCATGCTGGGCTTTCCTGGCGTGTTTGCGCCGACCGGCTCGGCAGAGTTTCTGCTGGACCACTTCCATCTGAACGCCGAGGGGATTGCGCGGGCAGCGCTGGAGCTGCTGGGAGAAGCGCGGTAGATGACGGCAGAGCTGATGCTTGCGGTGGACCAGGGCACCACCAACACCAAGGCGGTGCTGGTCGGGCGCGACGGCGCAATCAGGTTTGTGTGCAGTGCGCCGCTGGAACTGCTGCAGCCGCAGCCCGGTTGGGTAGAGCAGGATGCGCTGGCGTTGTGGGAGTCTGTGGTGAGCGTGGTGCAGCAGGCGGCGGCCTTTGCAGCGGCGCACGGTGCGCGCATTGCCGGCCTGGCGCTCTCCAACCAGCGTGAGACGGCAGCAGCATGGCGACGCAGCGGCGAACCGGTGGCGCATGCCATTACGTGGCAGTGCCGCCGCACGGCGCAGGTGTGTGCGCGGCTGGCGGAGTCTGCAGGGCGCGTGGCCGAGCGGACGGGGCTGCCGCTGGACCCGCTCGTCTCCGCAAGCAAGTGGGCGTGGCTGCTGGAGCAACGGCCGGAGCTGCGTGCGGAGGCCGAGCAGGGCGCGGTGCTGCTGGGCACGGTGGATGCATGGCTGGTGTACCGGCTGACGGGCGGGCGTGTGCATGCCACTGACCACACCAACGCCTCGCGCACGGCGCTGCTGCGGCTGGATACGCTGACGTGGGACCCGGAGATGATGGCGCTGTTTGGCGTGCCGCTGCGAGCCATGCCCGTGGTGCAGCCCTCGGTCTCCAGCTATGGTGTTTGCACGGCGATTCCCGAGCTGCGCGATGTGCCGATTGTGGCGGTGCTGGGCGACTCGCACGCGGCTGTGGCGGGGCACGGCTGCTACCAGCCAGGCTTTGTGAAGGCGACCTATGGCACGGGGTCGTCGCTGATGTTGCTGGTGGATCAGTTGCCCGCGCATGCGACGACGCTGGCACGGACCCTGGCGTGGAGCACGGTGACGGGGCCACAGTATGCGCTGGAGGGCAACATCACGATGGCAGGCTCGGCGCTGCAGTGGGTGGGAGAGTTCCTTGGCCTGCCTGCTCCGGCAGAGGATGCCGCTCGGCTGGCAGCGACGGTTCCGGATGCGCAAGGCGTGATCTTTGTGCCGGCGATGGTGGGTCTCGGCGCGCCGTACTGGGATACGGCAGCGCGTGGTGCGGTGCTGCAGCTGGAGCGCTTCCACAAGGCGGCGCACCTGGCACGCGCTGCGGTGGAGGCGATCGCCCACCAGGTGGCCGATGTGCTGGATGCGATGGAGCACACCACGGGCGGGGCGCTGCAGGCACTGCACGCCGACGGTGGCGCCACGCGCAATGCGGCGCTGATGCAGTTCCAGGCCGACGTGCTGGGGCGGCCTGTGCTGCGCTCGGCCGCAGAGGAGCTGTCGGCACGCGGTGCGGCGTTGCTGGGTGGTTTGCAGCTGGGCTGGTGGCCAGACTTTGCAGCCATGGAGCGGTTGCCCCACGCGGTTATCGAGTTTGTAGCAACGATGGATACAGAAAGCCGCGAGCAGCGGCGCCGCGCCTGGCAGCACGCCGTGGCGCGGGTACGTAGCGGGCGGGAGCCGCAGGCATGAGCGCGGGCGGCGGGATCATTCTGGAAGCGCGCGATGTGGTGAAGCGCTATCCGGGCCACGTTGCGCTGGACCACATTACGTATCGGGTGCATCGCAACGCAGTGAATGTGCTGATTGGCGAAAATGGCGCCGGTAAGTCAACGCTCATGCGGATTCTGGCCGGAGTGGAGCAGGCCGATGAGGGCACGCTGTGGCTGGAGGGCCAGCCGCTGCAGCTGGGCTCGCCGCGCGAGGCGTCGGCGCAGGGCATCGCCATTGTGCATCAGGAGCTGGCTGTACTGCCCAACCTGAATGTAGCGGAGAACGTCTTTGCGGGGCGCGAGCTCACACATCGGCTGCCGGTGCTGAAGACCGACGAGCAGAAGAGCCGCTCTGCCAGTGCACTGCGGCGGTTGCACAAGCCACTGGCCGTGGAAGGCCTGGTGGCGGAGCTCTCTCTGGGCAACCGCCAGCTGGTGGAGCTGGCCCGCACGCTGGCTCACGGGGCTCGGGTGCTGATCCTGGATGAGCCGACCTCGGCGCTCTCGGTGGCGGAGACGGCCGCGTTGTTTCAAGTGGTCGAGGAGCTGCGCGCAGCCGGGGTGACGATCCTTTATATCTCGCATCGGCTGCATGAGCTGCTGCACCTGGGCGATTACTTTACGGTGCTGCGCTCGGGCCGTATTGTGGGCGAGGCGGAGCGCAGCGAGGTGACGCGGCAGTGGATAGTGGAGCGCATGTCAGGCAGGAGCGAGGCAGAGCGTGTGGCGAGCGCTGGAGTCGCGGTTGCCTCGCCCGTCGCGCTCGAGGTGAAAGGCCTGCGCACGACGGCGATGGCGCAGGACGAGTCTGTGCGGACGGCGCTGGATGGGGTCTCGCTTGTGCTGCGGCGGGGCGAGGTGCTGGGGCTGTACGGGCTGCTGGGTGCGGGGCGCACGGAGCTGCTGGAGGTGCTGGCCGGGTTGCGGCCGCGGGCTGATGGCGAGGTGCTGCTGGATGGCCAGCCGGTGCGGCTGCGCACGGTTGCCGAAGCGATTGCTGCAGGCATCGCTATGGTGCCGGAGGACAGGCAACGCGATGGCCTGGTGCCGGAGCTGTCGATCCGCGAGAATGTTGTGCTGGCGGCGAAGGGCGCGCGTGTGCTGTCGCCCGCGCAGGAGACGCAGCGTGTGCGCGAGCTGGCCACGCAGCTGAATATTGTGGCTCACGATCTGGAGCTGCCGGTTACGGCGCTCTCTGGCGGCAACCAGCAGAAGGTGCTGCTGGCGCGGTGCCTGGCCTGTGCGCCACGCGTGCTGCTGCTGGATGAGCCGACGCGCGGCATTGATGTGGGAGCGAAGCACGAGATCTATCGCATCCTGCGACAACTCGCCTCCGCCGGGCTGAGCATTCTGTTTACCTCGTCCGAGGTGGAGGAGACGACCCTGCTGGCGGATCGTGCCCTGGTGCTGTGCCAGGGGCGGATTGCTGCGGAACTGCCTGCAGGCGCGATCACGGATGAGGCACTGTTTGCGGCTGCCAGCCCACAGGTTGCCACCACCGCGGCTACCAGCCAACAAGGATCGAAGCTATGACTCCCATTGCGCAGACTCTCTCCCGATCGAACCGACTTGCCGACCGTGGTGCGCGGCTGCTGCTGCTGTTGCTGCGTGCGCGCGCGGTGCTGGTGCTGGTGGTGCTGCTGGCCGTGTTTGCGTTGCTGGTGCCGTCGTTCCTAAGCGCGAATAACCTATCCATTCTGTCCAAGCACGTGTCCATCTCGGCGATTGTCGCCATTGGCATGACGTTTGTCGTGCTGGCCGGCGGCATTGATCTGTCGGTGGGTTCGATGGCTGGGCTAAGCGGAATGGTGGCGGGCTATGTGCTGACGCATCACGCGGGCGGCGATGCCACGCTGCTGGCCGTGCTGGCAGCGCTGCTGGCTTGCCTGGCCGTGGGTGCGGTGAATGGGTTGCTGGTGACGCGGGCGGGCGTGGCTCCGTTCATCGCAACGCTCGGCACGCTGTATATCGCGCGCGGTGCGGCGCTGCTGATCTCCAACGGTAAGACGTTTCCAAACCTGGGTGGCGATGCGAGTGGCACGACGCGCTTGTTTCCTGCCATCGGGCAGAGCTTTCTGCTGCATCTGCCGACGCCCGTGTGGGTGATGGCTATGCTGTTTGCGATTGCCAGCGGAGTGGCAACCAGGACGCCGCTGGGCCGCCACATCTACGCGATTGGAGGCAACGAGCGGGCGGCGCGGCTGGCCGGCATCAACGTAGCGCAGGTGAAGCTTGTGACGTATCTCTTCTCTGGTCTGTGTGGTGCGCTGGTGGGGCTGATCATTGCCGCGCAGCTTGAGGCCTCGCACCCGGCCACAGGCGAGACGTTTGAGCTGAACGCGATTGCGGCCGTTGTGCTGGGCGGCACCTCGCTGATGGGTGGGCGCGGCACCGTGCTGGGCTCGCTGCTGGGCGCGTTTGTGATTGGGGTGCTGGCGGATGGCCTGGTGATGCTCGGCGTCTCGGAGTTCTGGCAGATCGTCATCAAGGGCCTGGTGATCGTGCTGGCGGTCTCGATTGACCAGTTGCAGACGCGGCTGCAGGCGGCGTTTCTCCCGTACCTGATGCGATCCTCGACGGAGGCCGGTCGATGAGGCGCGTGGTGCGTGTGCTGGCTGCCAGTGCGCTGCTGCTGGGCTGTGCGGCATGCCGCCGACAGGACACGACGCGCGGGCTGATCTGTGTGATTGTGCCCTCGCAGGACAACCCCTTCTTCAAGACCGAGGCCGACGCTGCAGCCCAACGCGCGCGCCAGCTTGGATTTCGGGTGCGTGTGGATGCGCACGATGATGATGCGTACCGGCAGGACAATCTGATCGATGCCGCGATTGCGTCCAACGCGGTGGCGATCATTCTGGACAACGCGGGCTCTGAGGCCTCGATTGCTGCGGTGCGGCGCGCAACGAAGGCGGGCATACCATGCTTTCTGATTGACCGCGAGATTCAGTCCAGCGGTGTGGCCAAGGCGCAGATTATCGCGGATAACCACCAGGGTGCGGAGATTGTGGCGCAGGAGTTTGCGGCGGCGATGGGCCCCGGTGGTGGGGCGTACGCCGAGCTGCTGGGCCGCGAGTCTGACACCAATGCGCAGGTGCG
>JAGWNX010000102.1 GCA_028872955.1 Acidobacteriota bacterium | reverse complement strand
GGCATCAACGCACATCCTGCGGTCAAGGCTATTTCGCCGCAGGCTCCGATGACCGATGTGTGGATGGGAGACGACTTCTTCCACAACGGGGCGTTCCGGCAGACCTATGGCTTTGACTATGTGCAGGAGATGGAGGCGCAAAAGACCGATGTGCGGGTCGACTCGCGCACGGATACGTTTGCGCAGTTTCTGCAGGAGGGCAACTTCGCCAATGCGGCCCGCGATGCCGGCATGAGCAGTTTGCCCACGGCGCGAGCGTTTCTGGAGCATCCCGAGTACAGCCGCTTCTGGCAGGCGATGGCGGTGGAGCGTGCGCTGCACCGGGTGGAGGTGCCCACGCTGGAGGTAGGCGGTACCTGGGACCAGGAGGATATGTGGGGCACGCAGGCACAGTACGCGGCGCTGCATCCGCTGGACACCGGACACCAGGTGTTCTTGGTGCTGGGGCCGTGGAACCACGGTGGCTGGAGCGGGATAGGGGCCGGTGCCACGCTGGGGCCGCTGCAGTTTGGGCAGGCTACCGGAGACGCCTACCGACGCAATGTTGAGGCGCCTTTTTTCGAATGGTATCTGAAGGACCGGCCGGGGTTTGATGTGCGAGGTGTCATGAGCTTCCGCACGGGTGAGAATCGCTGGCAGCAGTATGCGGCCTGGCCTCCGCAGCCGAGGGACGCGGCCACGCGGCTTTACCTCACCGCGAGCCATGGGGTTGCGCTGCAGGCGCCTGCAGGCGAGGGAGCGGTGTCGTATCGCGCAGACCCCGCGCAACCGGTGCCGTATCTCAGTCGCCCCATCTACTCGACCTATGGCAGTGGTTCGCGCTGGTCAACCTGGATGCTGGAGGATCAGCGCTTTGCAACCAGCCGTGCCGATGTGGCGGTGTTCCGCAGCGAGGTGCTGGACCACGACGTGACCGTAACGGGGGATGTGACGGCAGACCTGTTCGCAGCTACAACAGGAAGTGATGCGGATTGGGTTGTGAAGTTGATGGATGTCTATCCCAAGGATGCGCCGGAGCCGCTGCCGGACTATCAGCTGATGATCGCAGGCGAGATCTTTCGCGGGCGGTATGTCAGGAGCTTTGAGCACCCCACGCCACTGGTTCCGGGCAAGGTGACGGAGTTTCGCTGGAGCCTGCATGCTGTTGACCATACGTTTTTGAAAGGGCACCGAATCATGGTGGAGGTACAGTCAAGCTGGTTTCCGCTGTACGACCGAAACCCGCAAACGTTTGTCAAGAACATCATGAGCGCGCCAGCCAAGGCCTATCGGGCGCAGACCCAGACGATTGAATGCTCGGCGCAGTATCCTTCGCACCTGGAGTTGAATGTGACTCCGGCGTCGTTGCCGTAGTGATTTGTAACCACCGTGGATTGGAGTTGAGGACGAGCGTGATCAAGACCATCAGCAGCAGAGAGGTATACCGCAATCCGTGGACCAGCGTCCGCGAGGATGTGATTGAGCGCGCCAACGGGGAGCGAGGCATCTATGGGGTGATCGACAAGGATCCTGCCTGCATCGTGATTCCGCTGGACCGCACGCCCGAGGGCGAGTTCGTCTACCTCATCGAGCAGTATCGGTATACAGTGGGTGGAAGGTTCCTGGAGTTCCCGCAAGGTGGCTGGGAGCAGGCCGAGGTTGACCCCGAAGAGCTGGCCCGCGGCGAACTGAAGGAAGAGACCGGGCTGACTGCCGAGCGCATGACCCACCTGACCACCTTCCAGATTGCCTATGGCGTGATGAACCAGAAGCACCACTGCTACCTGGCAGAGTCGCTGGTGATGGGCGATAGCGAGCCGGACGCGGAGGAGAGCGACCTGGTGCTGCATCGGGTGAGCGTGCCGGAGTTTGAGCAGATGCTGCTGGATGGAACGATCGTAGACAACTGCACGGCCGCAGCCTGGGGCATCTACCGCCTGTGGCGCGAGCGTCGCTAACGCGTTTGTGAAATTACAACGATATCCACACCTATAGGCCTTGCCGTGCGTAGGGCTGCAAGATACAGTGGTGTAACTTCATGGTTCGCCTGACGCGAGTCCGGTGATTAAAAGGGAACCCGGTGCAACTCCGGGACTGTCCCGCAGCGGTAAGCAGAAACGAAAGCCCATCAAAGCACTGGCGCAAAGTCGCTGGGAAGCAGGGTGAGTAGGTTGTCTGTAAGTCCGAAGACCTGCCCTGAGGCAATTCGCTGACGTCTCCGCGGAGAGACGAGGTGACAGTGCGCTTGTATCCCTGCCGGGTGCTGGCTCTGTTGCTTCGTGCTTGCCTGCGGAGCGGTAGGAGCCTGGCTGTGGCAACGACTCAAAGCAACCTCTCTGACGTTCTTCCAGGCTTCCCGGCCCGCGAAGAGATGCCGACCATGCACGTGCGCAAGCGCAACGGCTTGCTGGAGCCTGTGGACGTGAATAAGATTGTGCGCGCGGTGCAGCGAAGCTCCTACGGCCTGTCGCAGGTGGATGCTATTCGCATCGCCAGCAAGACCATCGGCGGCCTGTACGATGGTGCGACGACGCAGGAGCTGGACGCGATCTCCATCGACACGGCGGCGTCGCTGATTGCCGAGGAGCCGCAGTACTCCAAGCTGGCGGCGCGTCTGCTGCTGGGCACCATTCTGAAGGAGGTAGCCGGGCAGAATCTGCACTCGTTCTCGCAGTCGATTGCCTATGGCCGGCAAGGGGGAGTTGTGAGCGCAGCGACGGCCGAGTTTGTCAGCATGCATGCGCGCAAGCTGAACCATGCCATCGATGAGGAGCATTCGGATCGCTTCGAGTACTTTGGCCTGCGCACCGTCTATGACCGCTACCTGCTGCGCGACCCTCTCTCGCGACGCGTGATGGAGACGCCGCAATACTTTCTGCTGCGGGTTGCGTGCGGCCTGGCAGGTACGCCGCATGAGGCGATTGAGTTCTACCGCCTGATGGCGGAGCACGACTACCTGCCCAGCTCGCCCACGCTCTTCAACTCCGGCACCAAGCATGCGCAGATGTCCAGCTGCTACCTGCATGACTCGCCGTCGGACTCGCTGGAGTCGATCTACGACGCCTATAAGAACGTCGCACTGCTCTCGAAGTTCTCTGGCGGCATCGGTCTGGCGTTCCATCGCGTCCGCAGTGAGGGCTCACTGATTCGCGCAACGAACGGGCTGAGCAACGGTATTGTGCCGTGGCTGCGCACGTTGGACTCCAGCGTGGCCGCGGTGAACCAGGGTGGCAAGCGCAAGGGTGCCTGCTGTGTGTATCTGGAGCCGTGGCACGCCGATATTGAGAGCTTCCTGGAGCTGCGCGAGAACACCGGCGACCTGTCTCGACGCACCTACAATCTGAATCTTGCCAACTGGATCCCCGATCTCTTCATGCGACGAGTGGAAGAGGACGGTGTGTGGTCGCTGTTCGACCCCAAGGCGGTGCCTTCGTTGCCGGATCTGTACGGCGAGGAGTTTGAAGCTGCCTATGTGCGTGCCGAGCAGGAGAAGCTGTACACACGGCAGTTGAAGGCACGCGAGCTGTATGCGCGGATGATGCGGTCGCTGGCTGAGACCGGCAACGGCTGGATGACCTTCAAAGATGCATGCAACCAGAAGAACAATCAGACCGGCAAGCCGGGCAACGTGGTGCATCTGTCGAACCTGTGCACGGAGATTACGGAGGTGACCTCCAAGGAGGAGACCGCAGTCTGCAACCTTGGCTCCATCAACCTGGCTCGGCATATGACCCAGGATGCCGAGGGCAGAGTGGTCTTTGACTTTGCCAAACTTGCGCGCACGGTCCGTGTTGCCGTGCCCATGCTGGACCGCGTGATCGACATCAACTATTACCCGATCCCGCAGGCAGCCGCTGCCAACTGGCGCTGGCGTCCGGTGGGTCTGGGCGTGATGGGGTTGCAGGACGTGTTTTTTCAGATGCGGCTACCCTTTGACTCGCCCCAGGCGCAGGAGCTCTCGACGCGCATCCAGGAGGAGATCTACTTCCACGCGCTGATGGCCTCTTGTGAACTGGCAGAGCGCGAGGGAGCGCACACGAGCTTTGCTGAAACCCGCATGGCTCAGGGCCACTTCCAGTTTGACCTGTGGGGCGTGACGCCGGGCGATGCAGAGCGATGGCAGCAACTGCGCGAGCGCATTCTGCGGCACGGCCTGCGCAACTCGCTGCTGATCGCCATTGCTCCGACGGCAACGATCGCCTCCATTGTGGGCTGCTACGAGTGCATTGAGCCGCAGGTCTCCAACCTCTTCAAGCGCGAGACGCTCTCTGGCGAGTTCCTGCAGGTGAACCGTTACCTGATCCAGGAGCTTAAGCAGATGGGGCTTTGGACGGAGGAGATGCGCATGAAGCTCAAGCTGGCGGAAGGCTCCGTGCAGGCGCTTGATGGCTTGCCCGAGGATCTGAAGCTGGTGTATCGCACGGTGTGGGAGATACCGATGCGTGGGCTGATTGATATGGCTCGTGCGCGGAATGCGTATATCGACCAGAGCCAGTCGCTGAACCTGTTTGCCGAGTCGCCGAATATTGGCCGTCTCAGCTCCATGTACATGTATGCGTGGAAGAGCGGACTGAAGACAACGTATTACCTGCGCTCACGCCCTGCGACCCGGATTGCCAAGACTACGGTGCAGTCGGCCGCTCGCAACAACAGTGCGTTGGACAAGGTTGAGGCCGTGTCCTGCTCGCTCGAGAACCCAGGTGCGTGCGAGGCGTGCCAGTAGCTGGTAGAGGAGATGAAGCAATGAACGATACCGTGATGGTTACAAATGAGGAGAAGGAGCGTAAGTCGTCTGTCGCAGCTCCGGAGATGATTCTGGACCCGGGCCTGTGCCTGACACTGCGCCCGATGCGCTACCCGGTGTTCTACGACATGTTTCGCGACGGCATCAAGAACACGTGGACCGTGGAAGAGGTAGACTTTTCGACGGATCTGGTGGACTTGAAGCAGCGGCTGAGCGCAGCCGAGGGGCACCTGATCCGGCGCCTGGTGGCGTTCTTCGCCACGGGAGATTCGATCGTATCGAACAATCTGGTGCTGAACCTGTACAAGCACATCAACTCGCCAGAGGCGCGGCTCTACTTGTCGCGGCAACTGTTTGAGGAAGCGGTGCATGTGCAGTTCTACCTGACGCTGCTGGACAACTACGTGCCCGATGCGGAGGAACGCGCGGCAGCGTTTGCCGCGGTTGAGAATATTCCGTCGATCTCGAAGAAGGCGGAGTTCTGTTTGAAGTGGATGGACTCCATTCAACAGCTGGAGCAGTTGGAGACGCGCGAGCATCGTCGCCAGTTTCTGCTGAATCTGATCTGCTTTGCGGCGTGTATCGAGGGACTGTTCTTCTTCGCAGCCTTTGCGTATGTCTACTTCCTGCGCTCCAAGGGGCTGTTGCACGGTCTTGCGTCTGGAACGAACTGGGTCTTCCGCGATGAGAGCTGCCATCTGGAGTTTGCCTTTGAGGTGGTGAACGTGGTGCGCGCCCAGGAGCCTGATCTCTGGGACGCGGAACTGGAGCGTGACATTGTGCAGATGCTGCATGAGGCTGTGGACGCAGAGACGCAGTTTGCCGAAGACCTGCTGAGTGGCGGTGTGGCGGGGCTCTCTGTGCGCGACATGCGCCAGTATCTTGGCTACGTGGCAGACTCGCGCCTGCAGCGACTGGGCATTGCGCCTGCGTTCCGGGCAAAGAATCCGTTCAGCTTTATGGAGTTGCAGGACGTGCAGGAGCTGACGAACTTCTTTGAGCGGCGCGTCTCGGCCTATCAGACAGCGGTGCCCGGCGAGGTCTCGTTTCACCATGACGACTTCTAGCCTGGGTTCCGCTGCCTGCAGGCAGCCTAGCGGGGCGAGCGTGTGAGCAGCAGTTCGACGCCGCCGGTGATGCTGCGGCCGGGCATCGGCACGCCTGCGATCTCCTGGTAGCCAGTGTTGGTGAGGTTGGCGAACTGGACGAACGGATGGACGCGCCCGGACTCCCGCGCAAGAGCTGCGCCGAGCACAGGGTAAGCAGTCTGCTGGTAGCGCTGCACTACGTTGAGTTGCGAGTGCAAGAACACGCCTTGCGGCAGGCTCTGCGACCAGCGCAGGCTGGCGTTGTTGGTGGGATAGTTGAAGATGTACGCCGACTGCAGCCCGTTCAGCGCCTGCTGCGCTCCGAAGAGCAACGTCCAACTCGCCTGGAGGGTCTCTGCCGATGCAGGATGCCACTCGGCCGAGGCCTCGACGCCCGTGAAGTGGAGCCCTGTCAGGTTCTGCGCCTGGTAGGGCTGTGTGGCGTTTGCCCGCACGTAGTCGATGGCGTTGCTCTGCCGCGAGTAGAACACGGTTGCACTGCCACGGAAGCGCGAGCCGAGATACCAGTCCAGGCCACCCTCGTAGTTCCAGGCCGACTCAGGCTTCAGGTTCGGGTTCGGGATGTGGACGGGATCGGCATAGTAGAGGTCAACATACGTAGGCAAGCGAAAGCCATAGCCCACCGAGGCACGTGCTTTGAGCCCATGACGCAACCCGTAGCTGCCTGCCGCCTGAGGCGAGAGCACCGATCGACCACCGCTCAGCACTTCTTCACGCAGGCCAACG
>JAGWNX010000038.1 GCA_028872955.1 Acidobacteriota bacterium | reverse complement strand
ACACAAGATGAGACGTGTGTATGAGGATAACGTTCGCTGCTTTATTCCTCCTCATCGGGCTGCCGCTGCTCTTCTCACCCTCTGCCCAGGCAGCGGACGCCACCGCAAGAAGTTCGCAATCCTACTGGGTGGGTGCGCATGGTGCAGCTAAGCGATCGTCGTCACAGCTCGGCCTTGCTGCAGCGACTGACCTGCATTCAACCCCGTCGAACAAAGGCACGAGTATCCAGCAGGAGTTAGATCAGAGCCAGAGCACCCCCTGGTCGATTGTCTTTGGCCTTACGCTGCTAACGTTGTTGCCTGCGCTGTTGCTCGCCATGACGCCCCTCGTGCGCCTGCTGGTTGTCTTCCACTTCTTGCGGCAGGCGCTGGGCACGCAAACGGCTCCATCCAACCAGGTCCTGATGGGACTAGGCCTGATGATGACTTGGTTCCTGATGCAGCCTGTGCTGCAGCAGGTGGAGCAGCAGGCCGTGGTGCCCTACCAGGCAGGCCAGATCAGCGGACTCGACGCCCTGGATCGTGGTTCCGTGCCAGTCAAGCAATACCTGTTGCGTTACGCCCGAGAGAAGGATCTTGCCGTGTTCGCTTCAGCCGGTATGCAGCAGCGGCCGCGCACCGCGATGGATCTGCCGATGGCGGTGGTCGTGCCTGCCTACATGCTCAGTGAGCTGAAAGCGGGCTTCCAGATTGGTGCCATCCTCTTTCTTCCGTTCCTGCTAATTGATCTTGTCGTTGCCAGCGTGACGACCTCAATTGGCATGATGCAACTGCCACCGGTCGTTCTGTCTACGCCCCTCAAGATACTTCTGTTTGTCATGGTGGACGGCTGGAATCTATTGGCAAATCAATTGATCAAGAGTTTTTAGTGGAGCGTCCGGTGGGACCAGACCAGACTGTTGAATTAATCTGTCGCATGCTGCTGGAGGCCATGTTGCTGAGTGCGCCGCTGCTAATTGCAGCCGGCCTGGTGAGCGTCCTCGTCAGTCTGGTGCAAACTCTCACGGGTATCCAGGAGCAGACGCTTACCTCAGTGCCACGCCTGATCGTGGTCTTCACGGTGGCGGTGCTGGTGTTGCCGTGGAGCGTGCACCGCCTGGTGCTCTATACCCTGCATCTCTTCACAAATCTGCACCGCTACTTCGGATAACGTGCATGCCGCAGACTGTAAGCAATCTGGTCACGAACTGGTCGTCTTATGCGACAGCCATGGTGCTGGTCATGCTTCGGCTCAGCGCCCTGGTTGCGTTTGCTCCGTTCTACTCCTCCGCAGCGATCTCTCCTCGGGTGAAGGCCGTCTTCGTGTTTGCTGTGTCATTGCTGGTGGCTCCGGCGGCTGCTGTTCTGCCCGGAGCGCGGCATTCGCTCGATCTCTCAGCGATCCTTGGTGAGTTGGCGGTTGGTCTCACGTTTGCCCTCAGCCTCGCCATGCTTTCGGAGGCGGTCAACTTCGCCGGCTCGTTGCTTGGGATGGAGTTCAGCTTCTCGCTGGTCAACCTGTTGGATCCAAACTCGCGTGTGGACTCTCCCGTGCTCTCTGAGTTGCTGAACTGGATGACGATGTTGCTCATCCTCAGCGCGGGGTTGCATCGCACGCTGCTGATGGCTGTGGTTCGAAGCTTCGCCGCAGTGCCCGTGGGCAGTGCTGTTCTGCTTGCAACCTCAGCGCACCGCCTGGTGCAGATGGCGGGGGACATCTTTCTCTCTGGATTGCAACTGGCAGCACCGGTGCTGGCGGCAGCACTCACGGTAGAGGTGACGGTGTCCCTCATCGGCAGACTTTCACCGCAGCTGCCGGTCCTGTTTGTCAGCGTACCGCTCAAGACCATGGTCTCCTATCTGGTGCTGATCGCGAGTCTGGCTGTGTGGCCGGGCTGGGTAGAGCGCCACTTCAACCTGCTGTTGGACCATGCCGCTGGTCTGCTGGCGCGTGGGTAAGGACAACGAGTGAGCGAGAAGGGAACAGAGCAAGCGACACCGCAGCGCAAGCGCAAGGCACGCGAGCGTGGAGACAGTGTGCGCAGCCGCGACCTGCTCTCTGCCATGGGCATGCTGGCAGGCCTGTTGATGCTTGGCTATGCGACACCGCAGTTCTTGCGTCAGTGGGGTGAGTTCTACGCCATCTGCATTCGTTCAGCCACACTGCAGGAGCTGGCAGGCAATACGGCCTGGGTGACTGCGCTGCGCGCCTTGCTGGTTCGGTTGGCTCTGCCGCTTCTATCGGTCATGACAGCTAGCTTCTGCGCCGCCTTGTTAACGGGCATTGCTCAGGGTGGTGGCGTTCAGCTCAATCCAGAGGCCCTGGCATTCAAACCCGAAAAGTTTAACCCTGTCTCGAACTTTGGACAGCTATTCAGCCTGCGTGCTGCCGTGCGGTTGCTCAAGTCCTTGTTGCCGGCGGCGGTCGTCGCAATGCTCGGGTATGCCGCGTTGCGCCGCATGACTGCGCCGGTGCAGGCGATACAACTCACTCGACTGACGCAGACCTTCAGCACGGCATACACACTCGCGCTGGATGCTGCCTGGCTCACGCTGGCGTGGTCTGCCGTGGACTATCTGATGGAGTGGCGAAGCTGGAACGAACGGCTGAAGATGAGCAAGCATGAGCTGCGCGAAGAGATTCGTGAAGCGCTCGGAAATCCCCAGGTGAAGGCAAGGATTCGACAGGTCCAGATTGCCATTCGCAAGCGCAAGGTCAAAGCAGACCTGAGTCGCGCTACCGTCGTCATCACCAACCCAACGCACTACGCCGTTGCCCTGGAGTTCAGCTTCGAGACGATGTCTGCTCCCGTGGTCCTTGCTAAGGGCCGCGACCTGCATGCGGCGGAGATTCGTGAGGAGGCCCGTTGGCTGGGAATTCCGATGGTGGAGAACCCTCCGCTCGCACGCAGCCTGTTCAAGGCGGTCGCCCCTGGGCAGGCAATTCCCTTTGAGTTGTACGCCGCAGTTGCGGGCATTCTGGCCTACCTCTTCCGGCAGCACGTGGAAGAGAAGATGCGTCGCGAGCGCGAGAGGCAGCACCAGCGGGAACAAGAGATCAGGCAGCCGTACTTTCCAAGCCTGCGGACAACACAGATTATTGGAGGTGGAATGTGAGTCAGACCAACCCGAGCAAGATGCGATTGGATAAGTTGCGACCGCTAGTCGTTCCTATCGGTGCCATCGCAGTCATCTTTGTCATGCTCATCCCCGTGCCGGCTATCCTGCTGGATCTGCTGCTGGCCGCATCCATCACGGCATCTGTGGTGGTCTTCCTTACTGCAGTCCAGGTGCGCAAGGCCGTCGACTTCTCGGTCTTTCCAACGTTGCTGTTGCTGCTCACGCTCTTCCGACTCTCGCTGAATCTGGCTTCCAGCCGCAGAATCCTGTTGCATGGCAATGAGGGGACACACGCGGCCGGTTCCGTGATTGAGGCCTTCGGGCAGTTTGTCGTGGGCGGCAACTACATCGTGGGCTTTGTCCTCTTTTTGGCGCTCATTGCCATTCAGTTCCTCGTCGTAAGTCATGGAGCAGTGCGCACGGCCGAGGTCACAGCGCGCTTCACCCTCGACGCGCTTCCGGGCAAACAGATGGCCATTGATGCGGATATGAACGCCGGCTTGATCGATGAGCAGGGCGCACGCATTCGACGTCAGACGATCGCCCGTGAAGCAGAGTTCTATGGCGCGATGGATGGCGCGGCGAAGTTCAACCAGCGCGATGCGTTGGCAACCATCCTCATCACGGCTATCAACATCGTCGCCGGTCTGCTGATCGGAGTCATCCAGCAGGGAACCGATGTGGCCACAGCTCTGAAGACTTATACCGTGCTTACGGTCGGCGATGGCCTGGTGACGATGATCCCGAGTCTTCTGGTCTCAGTGGCCGGCGGCATGGTGCTCACGCGTGCTTCCTCGGCCGGCACTCTGAACAGTGAACTTGGCTCACAGCTGTTGCAGCGCCGCACCACGCTCTGGATCGCCTGTGGCGTCCTGGTGGCGTTGGCGCTGGTGCCGGGCCTGCCTAAGTTCTCCTTCCTGCTGCTTGCTGCGGGCATGGCTCTGCTGGCCAGGCGGCTTCCAGCGACTGCAGACGAGGGAACCCAGACGGATGAACTCGTCGTCGGCAAGACAGCCACGGCTGCGGGCACCGAGGACGCAGCGAAGAGCGAGAACCTGGCCTCACTCCTGAAGATGGATGAGCTGACTCTGGAGATCGGCTTCCAGTTGATTCCACTGGTCGATGAGAAGCAGGGCGGACAGATGCTGAATCGAGTGCGTGCGCTGCGCCGTCACCTGGCCACGGACCTCGGCTTTATTGTGCCTGCCGTCCACATCACCGACAATCTTCGCCTGCGACCGCGTGAGTATGTTGTGAGCCTGCGCGGAGTCGAGATTGCGCGTTGGAGCACCGAGCAGAACTGTCTGCTGGCGGTCAACGCAGATCCCAAGGCCAGGCCGATTGCAGGCACGGAGACGCGCGAACCGGCCTTTGGCGTGAATGCGCGCTGGATTCAACCCGGGCTGCAGGAGGCTGCGCTCGCCGCCGGATACTCCGTGGTCGATCAGACGACGGTGATCGGCACGCACCTGGGCGAGTTGATCCGTCGGCATGCACATGAGTTGCTCAACAGGCATGAGGTGAAGCGCCTGCTGGATAGCCTGAACGATTCGCATCCCAAGCTTGTTGAGGAACTGGTGCCCAAGCTGATGACGCTGGGTGAGGTGCAGCGCGTGCTGCAGCAACTGCTACGCGAGCAGGTCTCCATCCGCGATCTCGGTGCAATCCTCGAGGTGCTCGTGGAGGCCGCGCCACACTCCAAGAGCGTGGTGCATCTGGTTGAGAGCGTGCGCCAGGCACTTGGCCGTGGTCTCATCCATCCCTTGCTGGACGCCGAGGGTGGGCTGCGCGTGTTGATGCTGGAGCCCGGTCTGGAGACAGAGCTGGTCAGCACCTTTGACCCCAAGAGTGCAGACCTGATGCTGGGCGACGGCACCCGCAGGCAGGCCTCCACCACAGAGTATCTACGTCGCCTCGTGGATTCTGTGAAGCGCCTAACCGGAGATGCCACCTCCGCGGCACTTCCCGTGCTCATTTGCCCAAGTCCAGCCCGTTATCACCTGCGGAGATGGCTTGAGCCATTTATGCCAAAGGTCACGGTGCTGGCACCGGTGGAGATTCCACCTGAGGTGCGGGTGCGAAGCCTCGGCACGGTTGGATAGTCGGGGCGAACATCAGTGGTCGAACCCGGTAGAGCAGAAAGGGAGACGGAGAGAGCATGCAAAGAGAGCAATCCTTGGCCAAGAGCGTGAAGCGGGATCCGGCAGCAGCAGTGCATCTGCTGCCACCTGCCAACAAGTTTCAGCAGGCATCCGCCGCTGCTGCAGAGTCCTGGCAGCAAACAGCAGGTAACTCGGCCTCAGTGTTGGATGGCGCAGCCTCGGAGCGCGACCGCCTGTTGTTAGAGCATCTGCCCACCGTGCGCTACGTCGCGCGACGTATTCACGAGCGGCTGCCGCAGCACGTGGAGTTTGACGACCTGGTATCGGCCGGTGTCGTCGGGCTTATCGATGCCTTTGCCAAGTTCGATCACCAGAAGAATGTGCAGTTCAAGAGCTACGCACAGTTCCGCATCCGCGGCGCAATTCTGGATTCGCTGCGCACGTTGGACTGGAGCCCGCGTGAGCTGCGCCGCAAGGGACGCGCAGCGGAGGACGCGATTCGCAGTTTGACGCAGAGCCTCGGCCGAGCGCCTCTGGAGCAGGAGATCGCTGCAGCGATGGGACTCTCGCTTGAGGAGTATCAGCTGCTGCTGGGCGAATTGAAGGGCCTCGAGATCGGCAGTCTGCACATGGAGCGCTCCGAAGACTCTGGCGATGAGGAGCTCGCGTACATTCCCGGCTCGCCGGAAGAGGATCCTCTCTTCCGGTGCCTGCAGGGCGAGATGCGCCAGCGGCTGATTGATGCCATCGACGCTCTGCCGGAAAAGGAGCGACTCGTGCTCACGCTCTATTACTACGAGGAGCTGACCATGAAAGAGATCGGCAAGACTCTGGGCGTCGTCGAATCGCGTGTCTCGCAGATTCACTCTTCGGCTGTGCTGCGTCTGCGTGCCGCCTTTGCTGACCTGCGTGGTCGCAGTCCGCAACCCCAGTCGAAGTCACGAACCGCGCGCCCCTAGCCCAAGCCGCGCAGCATACCCACGCAGACGTATCACACAAGAGAGAGGGAAGCATGGAACGGATTCTGGGACAGAAGGACATCGACGCACTGTTTGCTGCAACGACGGAGCAGACAAGTGGCGAAGCCATCGATGGTGCTGGTGCTTATCGATTCAACTACAGTCATGCCGGCCAGATCAGCCCGGACGAGATGCGCGCCATCAGCACGTTGAACGACGTCTTTGCGCGTAATCTCATGCACACCCTCGGTGCCTGGCTGCGCACCCAGTTCCAGGTCAACCTGGTGGCTGGTGAGCAGCTTCCGTTTGCCGAGTTTGTCAGTCGACTGGGGAAGCCAACCTACGTGTGCTCGGTCAATCTGGAGCCCTTCGACGCGCTGGGTGTGCTGGAGATGGAACTCAGTCTTGCGTTCCCCATAGTTGATGTTCTGCTTGGCGGCGTCGGTCGCGTCCGTGAGGTCCGCGAGATGACCGAGATCGAAGAGGAGATTCTCCACACCGTGGTCAAGATGCTGCTGCAGGAACTCAGTCTTGCCTGGAGAGCCGTGGGGCTGGAGCTGACCTATGCCAAACGTGAGAATGAGGGGCAGCTCTCGCGCGTGATGAACCTGGGGGAGAAGACGCTCAGCGTCTGCTGGGAGGTACGCATGCCGGAGGCTCAGGGCGTGCTGAACCTGTGCCTGCCGGCCTCGGTGCTCAATGCCATTCTGCGCAAGCTGGTGAAAGAGGGCGATCGCCCACGGCGCCGGTCTGCTGAGGCGCGGGCGCGCATGCGTGAGCTGCTCGGTCAGGCCAACGTCGCGACGGTGTTGCAGTTCCCGGTGATGAAGCTTGGCGCGCGCGAGCTGGCTGCGCTGGAGGAAGGCGCGTTGTTGCGACTTCCGCTGCCTCGAAACAGCACCGCGGAACTCCGCGTCGGTGGACTCCTCTTCGACCGCGCCCACGCCGTCCGCTCAGGAGAGCATCGCGGCGCTCAGCTTGAGGCGGCCCCTCGCGCGCAGTAATCCCCCCCCTCGACCCAACCCCGGGCAGAGCCCGAAAGAGCAAGGAGACGCACCAGGATGGAGAACGCAGAGGTGTTGTCTGCCCAGCCGGCCCAGACAACGGTAGAGGAGAATCCGCTGGGTCTGCTTTGTGACATTGAGCTGGACGCCACCCTTCAGTTTGGCGCGCGAGAGATGCCCCTGCGCGAAGTGCTGGAGCTTGGCCCCGGAGATGTTATCGAGCTGGATCGTCACGTCTCGGAGCCGGTGGATCTTGTCGTCGGCGACCGTATTGTGGCGCGTGGTGAAGTCGTCGTGGTGAGCGGCAACTTCGCACTGCGCATCACGGAAGTAGCAACACCGCAAATGCGATTGGAGAGCATACGATGCCTTTCTTAGGACGATTTGGCAATAGGCAGCAACAGGTCGCCGGCCTTGGGCTGGGCACCGAGCTGCATCTCAACCAGGACACCACCGACGTGTATGAACCCGGCGACGCAGGTCTCCACCTGGGCAACCTGCAGGAGCAGAGCAGCGCCCGGCAGAAGTATGTCTGTGGCAACCCGGAGTGCAGCAGCAGCTGGAGCGTCCCTTGGCGGAGTCGCCGTCGCCCGGTCTTCGAGTCCCAGTGGGGGTGCAGCGGTCGGTGCCTGCAGTCCATCGTGCGAGCAGCCGTGCGCCGCGAGCACGGAGGCGAACGTCGCAACGCGTCCGCACCGCAGCCTCATCGGCACCGTGTTCCGCTGGGACTGGTTATGCTGGCTCAGGGCTGGATCACGAATCCCCAGCTGCAGCAGGCGCTCAACCAGCAGCGCACCGCCGGTACCGGCCGCATCGGAGACTGGCTGGTGAACGCCTGCGGGCTCGACACCGAGCAGGTCACGCGCGGGCTGAGCGTACAGTGGGGCTGCCCGGTCTTCTCGACCGATGGCTTTGACGCGCAGGCCATGGCCCTGGTGCTGCCAGAGCCTGCGGTTCAGGAGTTCGGCATGGTGCCGCTTCGCGCCGTCGGCAATATGTTGTACCTGGGCTGCGAAGATCGCCCCAGCCCTTCGGTTGCATTTGCCGCAGAGCGCATGTCGGGCTTGAAGACTGAGACTGGACTGGTTGAAAGCAAAGCCTTTCAGGCTGCTCGCGAGGCTCTCGCCGCCGCCAACAACATTCCGTGCGAGGTGGCCGCTGCGGCAGATCTGGATGCGTTGACGGCCCGTGTCTCCGCGCTGCTGGAGGATCGCCAGCCTCTCGCGTCAAGACTGGTCCGCATGCACCAGTACTTCTGGCTGCGGCTGTGGCTGGAGAGTGGCACCCGCGGCACCGCTGGCGACCTGCCCGGAACCCACGAAGATATGCAGGACTATCTGTTCACGTTGGGTGGCCAGGCGTAGCGTGCGGGGTGGCTCGCCTGCGGCAAAGCGCACAGCAGTGCTCTACCGCAGGCGCAGCACAGCCCGGGCTTCGGTGTACGCGAAAGTTGTCAGCGGGAAGACTACGGGAGCGTGGGACTAATTCGAGGCCGTCGTCGGGATGACGTCAGGCGTAACGGAGCTTTGCTCGGTGGCGGTGCCAGGGCCAAGACCCAGCTTGATGATGGCGCGGGAGTCCGGCACCAGCTTGGTCTGCCAGCCGTTATCTGCCTGCAGCTTTTGCATGGCGGCCTGTGTCTGCGCGTCCCACACGCCAGAGGGCTGCCCGGTCAGGTAGCCCGACTTGATCAGCGCGCTCTGAATCTCAGTGGCGCGGGCCGGATCAATTCCGGCCTGGCCAGAGAGACGATGGGAAACTGATTTGCTCTTGCGAGACGAGTAGTGCGGGGAGGTTGGGCCCCGGCGCACATGGGTAAGCCCAAACGCGGGGCCAGCCATCAGCAGCAGGGTGAGTGCGAGAACGGTTTTGCGCGTGTGCATAATACAGCAAGTACCTCGGGGAGTAAGTCAGAAGTTCAGGCAATCAAACTTCTAATACCGTCCATAGCATATCGATATGGTCTGGCCAGTGCAATACAACTCCGCCCATGCCATGTCTTTTCCAGCTCGGGTTCCTGGTTTGACACACTCAGAGGGTGGCTTCAACTAAAGCAACGCGCGAGGCCAGAGTCCGGAACCAACCTGTGCTCTCACCTCGCGCGCCGCTTGCATCATGAGGTTTAACCTCTTGACTAGGGGAGTGTTCCTCCGATGTAGTTATTGCCTGCGGCACGCGGATCCCGCACCACAAACACCACATCACCCTTCGACTTCAGGCCCTTGACGATCGCCCGATAGCTGGCCTCGTCCGTGATCGGCTGCTTGTTGATCTCGGTGATGATCATGCCCTTGCCTAGGTTGATCTCGTCCGCAAACGAGCCCGCCCGCACATTGGTGATCACCACACCGCCGGAGATACCCAGCTTCTTCTGCGTCGCTGCCGGCACCGGAGCAACGGAGATGCCCAGGGTATTCTGGCCTGCATCGGAGTCATCCGCGCTGGCGCTGTCGTCGCCATCGTTCCCGGTGATCTCAGCGTACGTCTTGGCCCGGTCGCCGATGGTTACGGTTGCCGACTGCTGCTTGCCGTTGCGCAGGAAGCCGAGGTTGACCGAGGAACCTACCTTGCGGGACGAGATATCCGCCACCAGGTCGTCGCCATCCTTGATCTTCCGGCCATCTACGGAGACGATGACGTCGCCCGGCTGAATGCCGGCCTTCGCCGCACCGCCGTTCGGGGTCACCGTGCTCACAATCACGCCGTTCGAGAAGCCGTACATCCGGCCGACCGCCGAGCTGATGCCAGACTGGAAGCTGATGCCGATCGAGCCGCGCGTCACCTTGTGCTCCGGTCCAATCAGCATGTTGTACACGTTCACGATGATGTTGGAGGGCATCGCAAAGCCCACACCCTCGGAGCCCATCGACTGCGTGTAGATCGCCGTGTTCATGCCGATCACCTGGCCGGCCATATCCACCAGCGGGCCGCCCGAGTTACCGGGATTGATGGCTGCGTCCGTCTGGATAAACCGCTGGAACTGGCTCTGCGAGATGCCGTTCGGCGTCGGCTCGTCAATCGAACGGTTCTTCGCCGAGACAATGCCGGCCGAGACGGTCTGCGACAGGCCGAACGGGCTGCCGATGGCCAGCACCCAGTCACCGACCTGAGCGCCGTCGGAGTTGCCCAGCTTCACCGTCGGCAATGGCTCCTTGGTATCGATCTTGATGACGGCGATATCCGTATCCTTATCGACACCGATCACTCGCGCCGGGCGACCGTAGTCCCCGGGGCCTCCATCGGGATCCGTGGAGAGCTTCACATAGATCTTGTCGGCCTTGTCCACCACGTGATTGTTAGTAATGATGTAGCCGTTGGGGTCGACGATGAAGCCCGAACCCAGGGCGCGACGCTCCTGGCCAGGCGCGCCATCCTCATCGTCGCCATCACCACCCTGACCGCCAAAGAAGCGGTTGAAGAAATCCTGCATATCGCCTTGATCTGGCTGGTTTTGCTGGCCACGGCGAGTATGCGGGTTGACCTTGCTCTCCTTCGGCAGCGACTCCGTGTTGATGTTGACGACCGCCGGGCCTACCTGCTTGACGATCTGGGAGAAGCCGTTGGAGAGGGTAACGGGAGAGGGAACTGACAGCGGCTTGGCATCTGCGCTGTCATTCTCTTTTCCGGCGACGCTGTGCGTCAGCACGGAGCCAAGCAGAATGCCGGCCGAGAGTGTGGTCAGCAAGGCGAAGGTGGAGGCGAAGCGACTGCTGCGGAAGAGTGATTGCAGGGTCGAAGTGAAGCGATTCTGTGAGTCCATACGGAAGTCAAGACCTCTTTTCGTCATTGCGCGTTGGGCTGGGCAAGCCTGCCCAGCCGAGAAGCTGAGTATAGCTGTTGGGCTCTACGTCTGGCAGGTGTAGCGCCTAGCAGCCTTTACGCTCGTTTAGACGCGGTGTCTCACGAAATGTCGCCCGGTGTCCTGACGGAGCCGCTCGCGTCCCCTGGGAGTAACTCGGCGACCAACATTCCTGCCAGGATCAGCGCCGAGCCGGCGAAGCTGCGCCGCTCCAGCGTCTGCTGATGCACAGCCATCGCAGTCAGGTAGGCGAACACCGGCTCCAGGGTGATGAGCAGCGCCGTGTGAGTGGGACGCAGAAACTGTTGGGCCCAGCTTTGCACCGTAAAGGCCAGGGCTGTGCCTACCAGTCCGGTCAACAGCAACGCGCCTGCAAGCCGGGGCGTGCCGGTCAGGTGGTGTACCGGTTCCAGGGGCAACGTAAGCAACATAAATAAGGTGCAGAAGACGATCTGCAGCGTTGCCAGCTGGCGTATTGGGATGACCGGCGAGGCGTGCGCGAGCGTCAGCAGGTGCGCGGCGAACCCCACCGCGCACACCAGCGAGAGCCAGTCGCCCGGGCCGATACTCCGCAATAAGGCTGCGGCCTGCGTGCCCGGGGGCGTGGTCAGCAACAGCAGCCCGGCAAAGGCCAGCAGGGTTCCCGTGAAGGCCGCCAGCCTAGGCGCATGCGCATTGGCTGGGCGGATGGCGGGAATCAGGTTGAAGACCGGCACAAAGACAACGAACAGCCCGGTGAGGAAGGCAGAGTTGGCTGGAGTCGTCCGCGCCAGTCCGGCGGTCTGAAACTGGTAGCCTGCAGCCAGAAACAGCCCGGCCGTCGCCCCGGAAAACAGTGCTCGTGGTGGCAGGGGCCGTAGCCAGCGCCAGTTAATCGCCAGCAACGCTGCGCTTGCCACCGTCATCCGCAGCAGATTGAAGACCAGAGGCGAGGCGTCCCTCAGCGCGTCCTTGATGACCGTGAAGGTGGCTCCCCACACCAGCACGATGCCCAGCAGAAGCAGATGAGCCCACAGGATCGGACGCCGTTGCGTCATCGAGCGTCACTCGGCTCCTGGTCGGAGGCGTCCTTAATCTGGTGCAGCATATCCAGAACCGTAAGCAGGATTCGCCGCAGGGCAAGCTCGCGGCCCGTCGGGTCATACCACTCCTGCAAGGTGTGGATTCCGCCGCCGCGGCCACCCGCGCCCAGCGCGACAGCGGGAATGCCCAGTGCCAGCGGAATATTCGCATCGGTGGAGCCAATTCGCTGCTCGGTGTGCAGGTTCAGGTGGCGATCCACAGCGCGCACCGTAAACAGCAGGCTGGAGGTCTCTGGCAGGGCCGCCGCCGGACGATTGCCAATCGTCTCAATCTTGAGCTGCAGCAGCGGGGAGGACGCAGCCAGGTTGCTGGCCAGCAGCGCGCGCAGCCGGGTCTCGGTCGCCAGTAGCTGCTCCGGGTCCGTCGAGCGCAGGTCCAGAAGCGCCGTCGCGGAGGCAGGAATCGAGTTTACGGAGGTGCCTCCGGAGATGTGGCCGACGTTCAGCGTCGTCCGCGGAGTGGCCGGCAGGGGAATGCTCGACAGTTGGCTGAGCGCCTGGCATAGCACCAGAATCGGGTTTGGCGCGCCGGCATCGGTCCAGGAGTGTCCGCCGGGGCCGGTGATGGTGACGCGCAGGCGGCGGCTGCCCAGTGCCCGTGTCACCACGGTCTCGGTTCCGGCGCCCTCCAGCGCAATGGCGGCGGCGATGCGATTGCGGTAAGGCTCGTGCGCAAACAGATGCCGCATGCCACGCAGGTCGCCCTCGCCCTCTTCGCCCACGTTGGCGGCAAACACCAGCGGAACCGGCGGCACAATCCGGGCATAGCGAAGCGCCGCCGCCATGGCCAGCAACCCCGTCAGTCCGGCGGCGTTGTCGCAGATGCCGGGCCCGGTCAGCCGGGCAGAGTCCTCGGCCTGACTCGGCTGGCAGGCGGTGCCGGCCGGAAACACCGTGTCCAGATGCGCAGAAAGCAGCAGACACGGCTGTCCGGCAACCGGCGTCTCTGGCTGCAACTCGGCCAGTGCGTTGCCCTCTGCATCCAGGTGAATGTTGGACAGGCCAAGCTCGGCGAACCGCTGCAGAAACCAGTGGGCCCGGGCCTCCTCCTGAAACGGCGGGGCGGCGATGCCGGAGAGCTCCATCTGCCAGCTACGCAACTGCGGCTGGTGCAGATGCAGCCAGTGAAAGGCGCGGTGAACTCCGGCAAGGCTGGCCAGTCGGGCGATGCGTCGCTGCGCTGCAGATGCGGTCATGGGTAGGCCACCTCGACGAGAAACAGGCCACGAGCCGGCGCGGTGGGTCCGGCGGCCGAGCGGGTGCGCGCCGCCAGAATGGCGGGCATCTGGTCGGCTGGCAGACGGCCGGAGCCGATCTCAACCTGCGTGCCCACCAGGTTCCGCACCATGTGGTACAGAAAGCCGTTGCCTGAAACACGATAAAGCAACAGGCCATCCTGCTGCAGCCACTGGGAGCTGTACAGCGTGCGCACGTTGTTTGGTGGCTCGGCGTCCTCTGCGCGGGCGGAGAGGTCGGTTCGCGTGGCGGCGAACGAGGTAAAGTCATGGGTGCCCACCACCGCCTGGGCCGCCTGCTGCAGCAGCTCCAGATCCAGCGGCAGATGAAAGTCCCACACCCACGGGGCGAGAAACGGCGAGCAGACGACCGCCCGGTGCGCAGCCTGAGGGTTGGTGTGCTGGGGGCTGCCGGTGTAGGGCCCGGGCAGGACGCGGGTAGGCAGGATGCGATACTCGTAGGTCTTGCCCACGGCGCTGTGCCGCGCGTGGAACCCATCCGGCATCTGCTGCAACTGCAGCACGCGGATGGAACGTGGCAGCACCCGGTTCAGCGCACGGTGCAGATTCTCCGCCGGGATGGGCGTATTCAGGGCAAAGGACGCCACCTGGCCCAGGGCATGTACCCCGGTATCCGTCCGGCCAGAGCCCTGCGGCAGCACCGTCAGCCCGGTTACGTGATGGATCGCCTCGGCAAGCGTGCCTTGTACGGTAGTGAGGCCGGGCTGCACCTGCCAGCCGTGGAACGGCCCCCCGTCATAGGCAAGAATGGCTTTGAAGACGGGCATAGGACTTAAAGGACGGTATCACGGAAGAGACCCGGCACGAGGAACGGAGGAGGCGCGCCGTTGCGATTGCTATACTTCGGATGCGTCTCCTACCACCTCCCCGTCGCCCGGACACGCCGCAACATCGCCTGAACCGCCGCCGGCCGAGGTGTGGGAACGAAGGCAGTGCCTGGTGCGTATTACAGAACGAAACGGCTGAAGTGAGGCAGGTGGCACCGGGGGCGGCAAGTTTTCGAGTCCTTTGCACCTTGCTGAGCGTCTAGTTAGTGGTTGGATTCCAAGCAGATAGGCCGGGTGCACCCGCAGGAGAGCACCCCTCAACCGGGCAGTCGGGCGCAGTGGCGCACGTCGAGCCCAGATGGCAGAAGCCGGAGAACGCGATCGTGAGACTAAAGGACATGCAGGCGGCAACATGCATCGCACTGTTGCTGTTGAGTGTGAACACCCAGCAGGGGTGGGGACAACAGACCCAGGCGACGGGCAACGCATCGGCCCCCACGGCCAGCAGCTCGCTGCCGGCCACCCCTCAGCCCAAGCTGAACGAGCCGCTGAATCTGCGCGATACCAGCCGCGATTACTCCCAGCCGCAAAGTCATCTCAGCAATCCGATCGCGCCCTATCGTCCGGTCAGCTTTCCGACCACGCAGACCGGCAACTCGCCGCGTCTTGCCGGTTTGCTGAAGGATGGCAAGATCTACCTCAGCCTCTCGGACGCGGTCACGCTGGCGCTGGAGAACAACTACGACATCGCCATTGCGCGCATCAACCTGGACATTGCTGACACCGATATTCTGCGTGCCAAGTCCGGTTCAACCCTCCGCGGTGTCTCCACCGGCCTGGTGACGAACACCCTGGGCGGCTCCGGCACCACGGTGACCAGCGGTGGCGGCCCGGGCGGCACCTCGGGCGGAACCGGCGGTACCGGTGCAGGCGCCAGCGGCCTGGTGCTCAGCACCAACGGCGGCGGTCCGCTGCCGGAGACGCTGGACCCCATCCTGACGGGAACCTTGCAGTACGACGCCAACACCGCTCAGCAGAGCACGACCTTCCTGACGGGTACGAACAGCCTGATCCAGAACACGGCAACGTACAACTTTGGCTACCAGCAGGGCTTTCTGACAGGTACGCAGTTCAACGTCACCTTTGACAACACCCGCACCACCACCAACAACCAGAACACCAACTACAGCCCGGTGTTGCAGTCCAGCTTCCAGGCAAGGGCTACCCAGCATCTGCTGCAGGGCTTCGGTCTGGGCCTGAACGCGCGCTTTATTCTGCAGGCCAAGAACGACCGTCGCATCACGGACTCGGCCTTCCGCGAGCAGTTGCTGTACACCATCAATCAGGTGGAGAACATCTACTGGGGCCTGGTTAGCGCCTATGAGGACGAGCAGTCCAAGGAGCGCGCCCTGGCGCAGAGCACGCAGCTCTCCAGCGATAACCGCAAGCAGCTGGAGATCGGCACGCTGGCTCCGCTCGATGTGGTCAACTCGGATGCCTCCGTGGCCAGCGACAAGCAGGCGCTGATCGCCTCGCAGTCCAATCTGGAGTATCAGCAGCTCATCATGAAGCAGGCGATCGCCCGCGACCTGAACGATCCGCAGCTGCAGAATGCCCCGGTTATCCCCACCGATCGCGTGGGGCTGGACCGCCTGCCCGAAGAGGACCAGCCGGTCGAAGACCTGGTGAAGCAGGCCTATGCGAACAATCCGCAGATTGAGCAGGCCGTGCTGAACATGAAGAACAACGAGATCACCATCAAGGCAGAGCGCAACGGTATGCTGCCTACGGTGGATGCCTTTGCCTACTACGGTGGCAGTGGTCTGGGTGGCGGACAGAACCCGAACCTGAACTGCGGCGGCTTTGCCAAGCCCTTCGTCGCTTGCCCGGCTGGAACCGTAACGCCGATCAGCTACGGCTCCACGTTGCAGGCCGACTTCAACAATACGTCTCCAGACAAGGGTGTCGGCCTCAGCATCACCATCCCGCTGCGCAACCGTATGGCGCAGGCAGACCAGGCTCGCTCGGTGATGGAGTACCGCCAGTCGCAGATGCGTCTGCAGCAGCTTTACACCCAGATTCGCATCCAGGTGGTGAACGCGCAGTATGCGCTTACCAACGATCGTGCCCAGGTGCAGTCTGCCCAGGCGGCACGTGACTACGCCGCGCAGAGCTACGACGCCGAGCAGAAGAAGTACAAGCTCGGTGCCTCCACCACGGCAAACGTCCTGCAGCAGGAGCGCAACCTGGCCACGGCAGAGAACAACCTGATCGCAGCTTCGGCAGCGTACGCCAAGGATCGCGCCGGTCTGCTGCAGCTGCTCTCGCTTACCTTGGATAAATATGGGGTGAGCATCCAGGAGGCCGCAACGGGCAACATCAGGCAGGTACCCTCGGTGCCGGGCCTGACTGCTCCCAAGTCAGTGGAAGCGCCCAAGCCCATCAGCACCACGGTTCCGGCGCAGCCGTAGTCGCGACACCCAGCAGATACGTAAAGCGGGCTTGAGGGATGTTCCTCGGCCCGCTTTTCGTTTTGGGCGCAGGTGCCGTATGTACCTCGATTCACTCTGCCGCGATTAATGAGGTACAACCAGCCAGCAGGCTACAATGGGCACGTATGAGTGCTGAGACACGAAACTCCCTTGAGCAGGCATCTTCGGCTTATCTGCGGTCTGCAATGCATCAGCCGGTCCGCTGGCGGGAGTGGGGAGAAGAGGCCTTCGCCGAGGCGCAGCGGCAGGATAAGCCCGTGTTGCTGGACGTTGGTGCCGTCTGGTGCCACTGGTGCCATGTCATGGACCGCGAAAGTTACGAGGATGCCGGGGTCGCGCAGCTCATCAATGAGCACTACATCGCAATCAAGGTAGACCGGGACGAGCGGCCCGACGTGGACGCACGCTACCAGGCTGCGGTGGCCTCGATCAGCGGACAGGGCGGGTGGCCGCTCACTGTCTTTCTGACCCCTGAGGGGCAGCCCTTCTTTGGCGGCACCTACTTCCCGCCCGAGGATCGGCACGGCCGCCCGGGGCTGAAGCGCGTTCTGCTCACCATGGCGGAGGCGTTTTATAAGCGCCGCGACGAGGTGAATGAGTCGGCTCAGGGCGTCATGAACGCCATCGAGCACAACGAGGCCTTCATGGGCCGAGCCGGCAATCCCGGGCCGGAGCTGGTGGGCAGCCTGGTGGAGGGCGTGCTGAAGCAGTTTGACCATCGCTCCGGTGGCTTTGGATCGCAGCCCAAATTTCCCCACTCCGGCGCCATCGATCTGCTGCTCGACGCGGCCTCGCGCGTCTCCATCGGCGCTGGTTCCGCAGTGGTGAACGACACCGCAAAGCGGGCCGCGCTGGTAACGCTGGAGAAGATGGCGCGGGGCGGCATCTACGATCATCTTGCCGGGGGATTCCATCGCTACAGTGTGGACGAGCGCTGGGTGGTGCCGCACTTCGAGAAGATGTCCTACGACAACAGCGAGCTGCTGAAGAACTACGTGCACGCCTACCAGACGTTTGTAGAGCCGGAGATGGCTCGCGTCGCGCACGAGATCATCGGCTGGATGGATCGTTGGCTGAGCGACCGTGAGCGCGGCGGCTTCTATGCCTCGCAGGACGCCGACTACTCGCTGGAAGATGACGGCGATTACTACACCTGGACTCGCGACGAGGCTGCCGCCGTGCTGACCCCCGAGGAGCATGCGGTTGCGGGTGCCTACTACGACATCGGCGAGATTGGAGACATGCAGCACAACCCGGCCAAGAATGTGCTGCATGTGCGCACGACCATCCAGAGCGTGGCGCGATCGAACCAGATTGATGTGGACGTGGCCAGGCAAAGGTTGGCGACGGCGCGCATCAAGCTGTATGAGGGGCGTCTGCGGCGTCCTATGCCGTACATCGACAAGACCATCTACGTGGCCTGGAACGCGATGTGCATCTCGTCGTACCTTGAGGCGGGCCGTGTGCTGGACCTGCCTGAGGTGCGTGAGTTCGCACTGAAGTCGCTGGATCGCGTGCTGCGTGAGGCCTGGCACAGCAACGGCTCGCTCGCCCATGTGGTGGCCTACGGCGAGAAGAACGACCATCCGGATCGCCGCGTCTCCGGCGTGCTCGACGACTACGTCTTTCTGGGCCATGCCGCGCTGGATGCCTGGGAGGTAACCGGCGAGTATCACTACTACGAGGCGGCCGAGGCGATTGCAGCCAGTGCCGTCGCGCGCTTCTACGACCGCGCAGACGCCGGCTTCTTTGACACCGAGACGCTTTCGGTCGGTGAGCGTCGCCTGGGAGCCCTGGCGGCGCGGCGCAAGCCACTGCAGGACTCGCCCACCCCGGCCGGCAACCCGACGGCTGCCTCGCTGCTGATGCGGCTGGAGGCGCTGAACGGTCGGCCGGACTACGCCGTGATGGCCCAGGACACCATGGAGACCTTCGCCGGTGTGGTGGAGCACTTCGGCCTGTACGCGGCCAGCTACGGCCTTGCGCTGCAGCGGCTGGTGCAGCGCGCGGTGCAGATCTGCATCATTGGCGAGGACGCCGATGCGCGCCGGTTGGAGGCAGTTGCCCTGGCCCGCTACGCCGTAAACAAGAGCGTGATTCGACTGCGTCCGGACCAGCTGAGACAGCTGCCACCCGCGCTGGCGGAGACGCTACCCTACGCTCCGCCCATGCAGGGCAGCTTTGCCATGCTGTGCAACGGCAAAGGCTGTCTGCCCCCGGTCCAGACCGTAGACGAGCTGATTGAAGCCATGAACCAGATGCTCTAGGGCTGTTGCGGTGGCACTGGCTTCCAGGACTCCGGCAGGATGAGTTGGGTGCCCGGGCTGCTGAGCGGGATGTGGTTTGCCCCAAAGGCCTCCAGCACCCGCCGCCTCAGCTCGCGCAGCACCGGGTCGCGCTGGTTGGCTCGGACCCGCAGGTTGATGGGGTACACCACCTCGCCGCCGCTGATCCTGTCGATGCCCGGTACCACTGGATCCTCCAGTACAACCTGCGCAAACGCCGGGTCCTGCCGCATCTGGTCGGCAACGGAGCGCAGGACGCGCAACACGGTGTTCGGATCGGCGCTCGCGTCTACCCCCAGCGCCAGGGTCGCTACCGAGTAGTCCCGCGAGAGGTTGGAGACCGTGTTGATGCTGCTGTTGGGGATGATGTGCACCGTGCCATCGGCGTCGCGCAACGTGGTGCAGCGCAGCGTCAGGTTCTCCACCACGCCCTGCAGCCCGGCTACGCGGATGCTCTCTCCCACGTTGTACTGGTCCTCCAGCAGGATGAAGATTCCGTTCAGCATGTCTTTGAAGATGGACTGTGCGCCCAGGCCAATGCCGACCCCAACCACCCCCGCCGAGGCCAGAAGCGGTGTCAGGTTGATGTTGAAGATGGAGAGCACGTGCAGCAGCACGATAAAACCGATGACGCTGTAGGAGGTCGCCCGCAGGATCGCGGCCATGGTGCGTAGCTGGGCCGCGCGTTGCGTGTTGCCTATCTGCTGGTCGGCCAGGCGCAGCATGCGCTGCACGAAGAACCGGCAGATGCGCTGCAGCACCAGCGCCAGCAGCAGGATGGCGATCAGCCGCGGCAGGTCAGCCCGCAGAAAGTTCACAATGTCCTGGTGCCAGTCCCGCTCCAGGATTCTGGCGAGGTGCTCATCCTGCATCACATTCTGGGGTACGGGGGCGAGTGGGTCCATCGTTTGAGTATATGAGGGGCAACCTGAGGAACCGGTTGTCAGCACCGCATCCGTCGGGCGATGATGATGCTGGTTAACTCCTAGGGAAGGGTGGTCGAGCGATGCGTTCCTGGCTGGTTGTGTTGGGGGCGGGGATGTTGTTGGTGCCCGGAGGCGGAGCATGGGCTCAGTCCGGCGCAGCAAGTCCTTTGCCACCGGCTGCCTCGCAGTCGCCCGGCGTGCGTGGGATGGGCGCTGCCGATCCGCTGCTGCAGGAGGACCCGGAGCGGGCACGGATTGAGGCCCAGCAGGAGCGGCTGCGCGTGACGGAGCGCCAGAAGCGGATGATGACCGACGCCGACCATCTACTTGCCCTGGCCGGTCAGTTGCGTGCGGAGCTGGTTCAGCCGCGTACGGCCGAGTCCAGCGCAGAGTCGGCACGCGTGGCCGAGGAGATCGAGCATCTGGCCCGCAACGTCAAAGATCGCATGCGGAACTGATCAAGGGTGTCGGGCGTGGCGCGGGCACCTCAGTTGGAGTCATCCTGCGCGGTTGCCACCGGCCTGGCGTCCATGGCTGCCTGGGTGTTCAACAGGGGAAACGGAAGCGTGGGCAGCACATCGGCCGACTGCTGCAGTGCCGCCACCACCTGGGCCGGGGTCCACTCCGGATGCAGCGCCCGCAGCAGGGCTGCGGCTCCGGCCAGCAGCGGAGCAGAGGCGCTGGTTCCCTTAGCCTGCACGTAGGCGGCATGGCCCATGCCAAAGCAGCCATAGCTCTGCCCTGGCGTGCCTGGCAGCCCGCTCACCGTTCCCGGCTCTCCGCTGCTGCAGGCTCCTCGCACCCAGCCTGATACGCCCAAATCCGGGCCCTCAGGGTCGCTGCCGCCGGGCGCGGCAATCGCCTGGAGCGGCGCACCAAAGTTGCTGTATTGGGCCAGTGTGACCGGGCCCGGCTGACAGGTGGCCCCAGCGGAGAGGTCTTCGGCACAGGCCGGGTTGGTCGATGCCGCAACGGCCAGCACGCCACGCGCCTGGGCGGGCAGCTCGATGTATCGCGGACTGGTCAGGTTATAGCCGTTGTTGCCTGCGGCAGCCACCAGCACCGCGCCTGCCTGCTGCGCGGCATAGGTGACATGGTCAAACAAGGTCTTCAGGCCGGAGCCCTCGCCCGTGTTCAGGTCGGCCACCACGCCAAACGACATGGAGATCACCTCGGCCTGGTTCAGCACGGCGTCGTCGATTCCTTGCAGCACCCAGCTCAACAGGCCGCCAGCCTCACCCGCGGCGCATTGTTGTTCCAGAGTGGCCGCCCCGGCCAGATTCGCCGGCAGCCGCTCCAGCACTTTGATGTTCAGCAGGCTGGCATCCGGAGCGACACCCACCAGTTGGCCTGTGCCTGGGCCCTGCGCAGCGGCCGCCAGCGAGGCCGTCCAACTGCCGTGCCCCTGCTGGTCCTGCGGCGAGCCATCGTCGCACGCGCTGGGCAATCCGGTGGTGGAGGAGGAGTCTACCTCCGAGAGATTCAGCGCGAGATTCGGAGCCAGGTCCGGGTGCGTGCCGTCGATTCCGCTATCCAGAATCGCAATGCGCACGCCGCGCCCGGTGGTGCGATCCCAGGGGCCACTGGCAGGGCCACCTGCCACGCCGCCGCCGTATCCGCCCGCCGCGCGCACGGCCCACCCCTGGGGCGAGTTGTAGTAGCTGTCAAAGACCGGCGGCGTCTTGACCACAAGGCGAAACTCCGGCTGCAGAGCGGGAGCCACGGCCAGGTGCTGTGCCATCAGGATGCGATCATGCAGCACTGCCGTAACACCGGGCAGTGCCGAGAGCTCACGCATGGCGGCTGCGTCACTCTGTGCAGCCGGAGTGCTGACCAGCGCATAGCCCAGGCGCGTACTGTGGTGCAGCAGGCGCGGGCCCGCCCGGCGCAGGTCAGGCGGCGCTGCGGAGGAGCTGCTGAGCAGCAGCACGTAGCGGTGCGGCACCACCTGGTTGGCAGTCTGCGCGGCCAGTGCGGATGGCTGGAACAGCGCAACCAGCAGGATCAGCAGCAGGTGGCTGACCGCAGGAGGAAGTGCAGCGCGAGGGTGCAGGTGGCTTCGCATGGTGTTCTGGGGGTCTCATGCGTCCGGGCAGGGCAGCACCCGGTCGGGTATCTAGTCAGATACATCGGCAGGCCTGTCCGGGACTGCAGCGCAGGATGTGCCTGATCCTGTTACTTTTGGCAGCCTGTGGAAAGCTCGACGCATGTGCTCCTTCGCGCATTGACCCTGTCGTTTCACGCGTGCTCTAATTGCGCCCTGTATCAGGCAGTTTCGCAATCCCAATCGGATGGAGATGTTTGCATGGTGGTAGTTCGTACTTTGGCCTACGCGTTACAGGAGCAGATTCCTGTATCTACTTTGGGCAGCAGTGATGGTCGTACGTGGTTGTGGATTGCTCTGGGTGTAGGCATCCTGGCGCTGGGCGCAGCTCTTTTGCTGGCCAGAACCGTAATCGCAGCGGATACCGGCACGGCCGAGATGCGCATGATCTCCGATGCCATCCGCGAGGGGGCAGAGGCCTTTCTGCGGCGGCAGTACCGCACCATCGGCATGATCGCCGTGGCCCTGGCCGTGGTGGTGTACGTGGGCTACTCGCTCTCGGCGCGCACGGCTCCCTACGCCGGACGCACGGTCATCAGCTTTCTGGTGGGCGCGGTTTGCTCGGCGCTGGCGGGCTACACCGGCATGTACTGCTCCATCCGTGCCAACATCCGCACCGCCTCTGCCGCACGCAGCAGCCTGAATGCCGCCCTGCAGATGGCGCTGAAGGGTGGAGCCGTCACTGGACTGGTGGTGGTGGCGCTCAGCCTGTTGGGCGTAGGCGTGCTGTTCCTGGCCTTTGGCGGCCTCGGCAATCCCCAGGCCGTGCCCTACCAGTTGGTGGGCTTTGGCTTTGGCGCGTCGCTGGTGGCGCTGTTTGCCCAGCTGGGTGGTGGCATCTACACCAAGGCTGCCGACGTAGGCGCAGACCTGGTGGGCAAGGTCGAAGCGGGCATTCCTGAGGACGACCCGCGTAACCCGGCCGTCATTGCAGACCTGGTGGGAGACAACGTTGGTGATTGCGCGGGCCGTGGTGCCGACCTCTTCGAGTCCACCGCGGCAGAGAACGTCGGCGCCATGATCCTGGGCGTCGCCCTGTACCCCGTCTTCGGAATCAAGGGCATCCTGTTCCCGCTCATTGTGCACGCCATCAACCTCGTCGCCAGTACGGTGGGCGTCTTTGTGGTCAAGACCGGGGAAGAAGAAGACCCCATGCACGCGTTGAACAAGGGCTTCTACGTCACCTCGCTGCTGGCGCTGCTGGGGTTTGCCGGTGCCGTGTACCTGATGCTGAACGGGCCGCAGGTGCAGTGGCTCTGGCTGCTGGGCTGCGGTGTCATCGGCCTGGCAACTGCCTTCCTGTTTGTGTGGATCACCGAGTACTACACCGAGTCGATGTATCGGCCGGTGCAGTCCATCGCAGAGGCCTCGCTTACCGGCCCGGCGACCAACATCATCAGCGGTCTCGCGGTTGGTATGGAGACGCCGGCCCTGCCGGTCATCGTCATCTCAGCGGCGCTACTGCTGAGCTACTACTTTGGCGTGCGCGGCCTGGCTGAGGTCGCTGGCGTCAGCGACTACGCCAAGGGCATCTATGGCACTGCCATCGCCACCATGGGCATGCTCTCCTGTGCGGCCTACATCCTGGCGATGGACACCTTCGGGCCCATTACCGACAACGCCGGCGGCATCGTCGAGATGTCGCATCAGCCCGACAACTACCGTGTGCGCACGGACAAGCTGGACTCGGCCGGCAACACCACCAAGGCGCTGACCAAGGGCTATGCCATCGGCTCCGCGTCGCTGGCGGCGTTCCTGCTGTTCTCCGCCTATCTGGAGGAGATTAAGACCATCGTCGCCGCCAAGGTGGCAGCCGCTGGTGGCGTGATGCCCGCGGGCTGGAGCTTTACGAACATCAACCTGGCGCAGGTGCCGGTCTTCGTCGGCGCGCTGCTCGGCGCCATGCTCACCTACCTGTTCAGCTCGCTGGCCATCAAGGCCGTGGGCCGCAGTGCGCAGATGGTGGTGCAGGATGTACGGCAGCAGTTCAAGGAGAACCCGGGAATTATGGAGGGCACCTCAAAGCCGGACTACGCCCGCTGCGTTCACATCGTCACCGGCGCGGCACTGCAGGAGATGGTACTGCCCGGGGTGCTGGCCGTCGGACTGCCGGTGGCGGTAGGCCTGCTCTTCCGTCACTTCAGCGCAAGCTATCAGTCCACCTCGGGCATCTACCGTGCGCATCTGGCGCTGCCCGTGCCAGAGATCGCTGGCAAAGCCGTCAACCTGGCCGGTGCAGAGGCTGTGGCCGGCCTGCTGATGGTGGGTACCATCGCAGGAGTGCTGCTGGCCATGCTGATGAACAACGGCGGCGGTGCCTGGGACAACGCCAAGAAGTACATTGAGACCGGCCAGTACGGCGGCAAGAAGAGTGACGCACACAAGGCCGCGGTGGTCGGTGACACCGTGGGCGATCCGTTCAAGGACACGGCGGGCCCCAGCCTGCACGTGCTCATCAAGCTGCTGGCAACCATCACCCTGGTGCTGGCTCCGTTGTTTGTCTAGCAACCCTGAGCGACCAAAGGCAGAGGGGTGGCTTCGGCCACCCTTTTGCTTTGCCGCAGCAGAGAAAACGGCCCGGTTGTCTGCTGAAAAAGGGACCTCTCCGGGCACCCAATTCCGACGTGCTAAACGGTACAATCGAGGGCAGTAGCACGAGGTTCTGCAGAGGGACTTGCATGGCACGGAAGACGGCAAACACCACGGAGGGCGACCTGACCCAGGCAACCGGGTACGGCGACACCTTACTCAGCAAAGAGCAGCTGATTGAGTTCTACCGTTTGATGTATCTCTCCCGGCGCGCCGATGACCGCGAGATTGTGCTGAAGCGCCAGCAGAAGATCTTCTTCCAGATCTCCTGCGCCGGTCACGAGGCCCTGCTGGTGGCTGCCGCTCTGGCCCTGCGTCCCGGCTACGACTGGTTCTTCCCCTACTACCGCGATCGCGCTCTGGCTCTGGCTCTGGGCGACTCCGTCGAAGGGCAGATGTTGCAGGCCGTGGGCGCCGCAGACGACCCGGCCAGTGGTGGCCGCCAGATGCCCTCGCACTGGACCAACCCGCGGCTGCACCTCGTCAGCCCCAGCTCCGCCACCGCCACGCAGTGCCTGCACGCCATCGGCTGCGCTGAGGCAGGTCGCTACTTCGCACAGCACCCGGAGGCTGCCAAGAAGCACACCGGCGACTATCGCGAATTCAAAGATGTCGTCTTCCATGGCGATGAGGTGACGTACACCTCCATCGGCGAAGGCTCCACCAGCCAGGGTGAGTTCTGGGAGTCGCTGAACACCGCCAGCAACCAGAAGCTGCCCGTGCTCTATGTTGTGGAGGACAACGGCTACGCCATCTCCACCCCGGTGGAGGCCAATACCCCCGGCGGCAACATCTCCCGGCTGGTCGCTAACTTCCCGAACTTCCACTTTGCCGAGGTGGATGGCACGGACCCCATTGCCAGCTATCGGGCCATGGTAGAGGCCGTCGCCTACTGCCGTTCCGGGCGTGGCCCGGCGCTGGTGCATGGCCACGTCATTCGGCCCTACTCGCACTCGCTGAGCGATGATGAGCGCAACTACCGCACCAAGGCTGAGATTGAGGCCGATGCCAAGCGCGATCCCATTGCCAAGATGCAGATGTGGCTGCTGCGCGAGGGCATTCTGGATGCAGATGGCATCAACCGGCTGGAGAAGCAGGTGGATGACGAGGTGCAGCGCGCGGCCGACCGCGCCGTGCAGGCCGTGTTGCCCTCCACCGCCAAAGAGGCGATTGAGCGCTACGTGTACTCGGAGGATCTGAAGCCCACCGACGCGCGCTACGACCGCCAGCCCGAGGCTACGGCAGATCCCTCCGAGCGCACCATGGCCGACCTGATCAACACCTGCCTGCGCGACGAGATGCGCCGTGACGAACGCATCGTCATCTTTGGCGAGGACGTGGCCGATGCTACCCGCGAAGAGGGTCTGCGCAAGGGCGAGTTCAAAGGCAAAGGCGGCGTCTTCAAGTTGACCGCCGGTCTGCAGACCGAGTTTGGTGCCGACCGCGTGTGGAACTCGCCGCTGGCTGAGGCGAACATTGTGGGCCGCGCCATCGGTATGGCGGTGCGCGGCTTGAAGCCGGTGGTCGAGATCCAGTTCTTTGACTACATCTGGCCGGCCGTTCACCAGATGCGCAATGAGATGGCCGTCATGCGCTGGCGCTCCTACAACAACTTCAGCTGCCCGCTGGTCATGCGCGTTCCCATCGGTGGATATCTCACCGGCGGCTCCATCTACCACTCGCAATCGGGCGAGAGCATCTTTACCCATACTCCCGGCGTCCGTGTGGTCATGCCGTCCAACGCGCTGGACGCACTGGGCCTGTTGCGCACGGCGATCCGCTGCGACGACCCCGTGCTCTTCCTGGAGCATAAGCGGCTCTACCGGGAGACCTTTGGCCGCGCCCTCTACCCCGGACCGGAGTTCAGCATCCCCTTTGGCAAAGCGCGACTGGTGAAGCCGGGCAAGGACGTGACCGTGGTGACCTACGGCGCTGTCGTGCCACGCGCTCTGCAGGCCGCGCAAAAGCTGCAGCGCGAGCACGGCATCGACGCCGAGATTCTGGACCTGCGCAGCCTCTCGCCGTATGACTGGGAGGCCATCGCCGAATCCGTGCGCAAGACCAACCGCGTGATCATCGCCCACGAGGATATGCAGAGCTGGGGCTACGGTGCTGAACTGGCCGCGCGCATTGCCGATGAGCTGTTCCACGATCTGGACGCTCCGGTGCGGCGTGTCGCAGCCATGGACACCTTTGTGGCCTATCAGCCCATCCTGGAAGACGTGATCTTGCCGCAGCCGGAGGATCTGTACCAGGCCATGCAGTCGCTGGTCGCCTTTTAGGGGTAACGACGTTGCCGCGCAACTTCGCGGTCGCCCGTGGGTCTGCATCAGCAGCCACAGGGCGGTGAGCGGTGGCGAGTCACACCAGGGGCAGGAACAGGGAATGCTGTCGGCAAAGAGACACAGAGGCAAGGCAACCGAGTGGTTGAGGAGTGCGCTGCTCGGAGGCAGTGCAGGCGCCTTGTGCGTCATGCTGGTTGTGCAGCCGGTTATGGCAGCGGGCGCTCCGCTGGCAGGGGCTCGACACCACAACACCGTGCCGCCACCAGAGCCCGGGCAACTGACGGGCCAGCAGCGGGTGCTGCATGCACTGGATCGCCTGACCTTTGGCCCACGTCCGGGAGACGTGGCCGCGGTTACCGCCATGGGGCTGGACCGCTGGTTTGAGCAGCAACTTCACCCGGAGTCCATCGACGACTCCGCGCTGCGGGTTCGCATGGCCGAATATCCGGCCATGCAGTTGCGGCAGGATCAGCTCCTGGACCGGTTTCCCACCCCGCAACGCATCCGGCAGATGATGAACACCCGCGAGCCGTTACCCTCGGATCCTGTGACTCGCGCCATCTATGCCGACCAGATTGCGGAGCAAAGGATGCGTGAGGCGAAGCGAGCGGAGAGCCAGGCCGCAGCCAAGGTTACGCCCTCTGGTCCGGCTGGGGCAGCGTCAACCATGGCCGCAGCCGATGCCATGCCGCCCAAGGCAGCGTTGCCGGGCGACAACGTTGACCCCGCGACGCCGGCCATGGCCCGCCACGAGGCGCAGTTGTACTCCGACCTGGAGGCGGTCCAGATTGTGAATCTGCCGCCCGAGCAGCGCTTTCGCCGCCTGGTTGCCATGCCGCCCGAGGAGCTGGCGCGCTTTCGCAACAGCTTGAACCGCAGCGAACTGACCGCCGTAACGGAGGGCCTGACGCCCGAACAGCGTGAGGCGTGGCAGGCCATGGAGAACACGCAGCGGATGATGGTGCAGGAGCTGCTGGCCACCCGCCTGCTGCGCGACCTCTACAGCGAGCGCCAGCTGGAGGCCGTGATGACGGACTTCTGGCTGAACCATTTCAACGTCTTCCTGCACAAGAATCAGAACGAGCCTTGGCTGCTCTCGGCCTACGAGCGTGAGGTCATCCGGCCGCATGCGCTGGGCCGGTTTGAAGATCTGCTGGTGGCAACGGCCCAGAGCCCGGCGATGCTGATGTATCTGGACAACTGGCAGAGCATCGGCCCGGACTCCCTGGCGGCACGCAACCGTGCCCGGCAGATGCTGATGACCGGCAAGCCTGCGCCGGATCGCGGCTTGAACGAAAACTATGCCCGTGAGCTGATGGAGTTACATACCCTGGGCGTGCAGTGCGAGGTCAGTCAGGATCACCCCGTCGGCGCACTACCCGCTGCCTGCGGCCACGGATACACCCAGCAGGATGTGACCAGCGTGGCCCAGGTGCTGACCGGCTGGACGATCGATCGCCCGCTGCGTACCGCGGCCTATCAGTTTGACGAGCGCCGCCACCAGCCCGGCACCAAGCTGGTGCTGGGGCAGCAGATCCGTGAGGGAGGCGAGCGGGAGGGGCTACAGGTGCTGCACATGCTGGCCACCAGCCCGGCGACGGCGCACTTCCTGAGCTACCAGCTCGCGGTCCGCTTCGTCAGCGATACGCCACCACCTGCGCTGGTCGATGCCATGGCACAGTCCTACCTGGCCAGCAACGGCGAGATCCGCAGCGTCCTGCGCACCATGTTTCACGCGCCAGAGTTCTGGTCGCAGCAGGGCTACCGCGCCAAGTTGAAGACGCCGCTGGAGTTCGTCGTCTCAGCCGCACGCGCCAGCGGCACCGAGGTCAGCAACCCGCAGCCTCTGGTGCAGGCGCTGGATCGGCTGGGCATGCCGCTGTATGGCATGCAGACGCCGAACGGTTATAGCTGGATGGCGGAGCCGTGGGTCAGCTCCGGTGCGCTGGTCAGCCGCATGAACTTTGCGCTGGTGATGAGCAGCAACCATCTGCCGGGGGTCCGTGCCGACTATGCCGCCCTGCTGAGCCAGGCTGCTGCCGAGGCAAGCCCGCAGACCGAGCCGCGCAGCAGCGACGCAGCCAGCCCCGTCGCGCAGAAGGAGCTGGCGCTGGAGGCCGTGCTGCTGGACCAGCCCGCCAGTGCCACCACGCGGCAGACCGTGCTCCAGCAGTTCAACAACGCTGCCGCCCAGGCTGAGGCGGAGCGCAACTTTGGCATCAAGGCGCGGGACCCTGAGCTGATGGCAGCTGCCGTGCCCGGAGGCTCGCTGGCCAACCCCGCGAATGCCCGGCCCGCGCCACCCCAGGCCCCGCAGGACGCCCAGGCAGCTACCATGGCTGGGTTGCTGCTTGGCTCGCCAGAGTTCCAGCGCCGGTAGTTTGTTGCGCAATGTGACGCAGGCACAGCAACTTGCGGCGGCCGGTTGCGTTCAGTAGAGTGGCGGCAACGTGCGAGTACAAGGTGGTGCGTGATGACGAACTTCGGAAAGCAGACGATCGACTCCACGGACTGGGGCTGTGACGCGCGCAAGGGGCAAACTGGCGCGCGAGTTGCCTCGCGACGTGTCTTTCTGCGCCAGGGAGCGCTGGCGCTGGTCGGTACTTCGGCTATTCCCGGCTTTCTGGTGCGTAGCGTGCTGGCAGAGGCCAAAACAGCCGCAGCGGCAAATCGCAAGCTGGTGGTGCTCTTCCAGCGCGGTGCCGCCGACGGATTGAACATCGTCGTTCCGTACCGCGAGCCGAACTACTACGCGATGCGTCCGACCATTGCGATTCCGCAGAGTCAGGTTCTGGACCTGAATGGTTTCTTCGGCCTGCATCCGGCGCTGGCCTCCTTCAAGCCGCTCTACGACGTCGGACACCTGGCCGTGGTGCATGCCGCAGGATCGCCGGATACCACCCGCTCACACTTCGATGCGCAGGACTACATGGAGAGCGGCACGCCGGGGGTGAAGTCCACCCCGGACGGCTGGCTGAATCGCGCATTGCAGGCCGAGCCTGCGCCGGCCCGCAGCTCCGCGTTTCGCGCGGTCGCGCTGGGCACCCAGGTGCCGCGTACCCTGCAGGGCAGGTTACCCGCGGTCGCCATCAACAATCTCGCGGATTTCTCTGTGGGCGGTCGTGGCCCCCAGGCCTCGCCTCTCGCGAATGCCTTCCAGGCCATGTACGACGAGAGCACGGACTCCGTGCTGCACGGCACCGGGCAGGAGACGTTTGAGGCGGTCAAGATGTTGAAGTCCGCAGACCCGGCGCACTATCAGCCCGCGGCCGGTGTGGTCTACCCTAACTCTCCGTTTGGCAACAGCATGCGGCAGATCGCCCAGCTGTTGAAGGCAGACCTTGGGGTAGAGGCGGCATTCTCTGACATCGGCGGCTGGGATACGCATCAGAACCAGGGTGCTGCCGAGGGCCAGCTGGCCGCCCGGCTGAAGGAGTTTGCCGATACGATTGCCGCCTTCTGGCAGGACATGGGCGTCGAGGCAGAGAACATCACGCTGGTCACCATGTCGGAGTTTGGCCGCACCGCCCGCCAGAACGGCACCGGCGGCACGGATCACGGCCATGCCAACGTCATGTTCGTTCTGGGCGGTAACGTCCGGGGCGGCCACGTCTACGGCCAGTGGCCGGGGCTTGCCCCGGAGCAGCTGAACGAGGGCCGCGACCTGACCGTGACCACTGACTACCGGCGCGTGCTGGCGGAGGTGGCCTGGAAGTCGATGGGCGCGCGCAATCTGGAGCAGATCTTTCCGGGTGCAGGCCTGCATCCCCAGCAGTTTCTCGGGCTGGTCTAGCGCCCGGAGTTGTCTGCAAGTCACACGAATCTGGCATTTCGATGCACTGCTGCGAGCGTGTCTTACTCGCAGCAGTTTTTTTCATCCAGGTGTTACAAAAATGTTGCCTTTGCTCCACAGCGCCTGAGCAACTATTCAACATAGGTTGCGTCTTATTGGATGTAACAAGCACTGGACTAGAGGTTCCCACGGTCCGGTTTCCCCTATCCGCACGACCCTCCCCTCCTATGAGTAAGGCCTCCAGAGCACCGGAGGCCTTCACGTCATGCGGCGAGAAAAGTCTGGGTCACCTTTGGACTAGGTGAGTCCCAGCCGTCGGTCCAGCGCCATCTGCCCGGGGCCGTAGAACAGCAGCATCAGGGCAAGGGCAAACAGGGCCAGCCCGTACTCGCTGCCGGCATAGCCGTGGTGGATGTTGACGAAGAGCAGAGCGACCAGCATATTGGCCGCCACCAGAAAGGCAACGATGCGCGTCAGCAGACCGGCCAGCAGCGCAAACCCGCCCACAAACTCCGTGAGTGCCGAGAGAACGCCCATCCAGTAGGGAAGACCCAGGCCAGCCACGTAGCGGCTGTGGTGGTCGATCGCTGCAAAGGTGTTGTGACCATGGAAGCCACCGGGCGGAATCACCTTATCCCAGCCGTGGCTCACCATCGCCAGGCCCAGTACCAGCCGCATTACCAGGGCACCCAGGGGTTGCATCCCACTCAGCCACTTTGACATTGGTAAGCCTCAACCTTCTGCAAACGCGTTGCTCCACCAGCCTAGCGCGATCGCTTGCGGAGAACGCCACGCCCAGCCCGCCCGGTGCCTTGTGTGGCAACCGCATCCCACCGCAGGCAGAGACTCCGCCTGCTACTTTGCTTCGGTTGGATACTGGTCCAGGAAACGGCCAATCTGCTCGTTACTGAGCGGCGTGTTCTTGTCCTGCGGCCGCAGCGTGACCACCATGCGGGGCATGGCTGCGGTTGCGGCCACGCCGGCCTCGGCGGCGTTGGTCACCAGCAACAGCTTCGGCGTCGTCAGGGCAGGCAGCACGTCCTCCAGGCGGAAGCGCTCGCGGAAGAGCAGGGAGACGGGCACCAGCCGGGTTCGGTCATCCTGCCGGGCAACGCCAATCTGGTCAGGCTGTGGGGAACTCAGCACCAGCGCCGCTGCCTGGGGGTGCTGGCGGGCCAGCGTAGCCGCCAGATAGCCGCCAACCCCGTCGCCAAACAGCACAACGTGCCCGGCCGCGATGCCGCGATGGTCCGCAAGATACTGCCAGGCCTGTGCGGCGTCCTGCAGCATGCGGCTCTGGCTGGGGTGTACCGCGGCGCTCTGGCCGTAGCCCCGATAGTCGAAGGCAAAGACGTTCCTTCCCAGCCCTTGCAGCGCCGCCAGGGTGGCTCCGTCGCCCGCGAGCGAGCCGCTGCCGTTGCGCAGATACAACACGGTATCGGCGGCAAAGCGGGAGCCCGGAGGGGCTGCGATCCACCAGCCGGTCAGTTGCGGTGTGGCAGACTCGTCCAGCCCAAAGCGCACCTGCTCGGGGACGGCATCCGGCACGACCGGGGCGGCCGTCGTTCGCTCGGGATGCAGCACAAGCTGCCACTGCCCCTGGTAGAAGAGATAGAGCATCGTCAGATATCCGCAGACGAAGGCCGCGAGGATGATGAGCGCCATCGAGCGCAGAATCCAGAGCGGCTGCACCACCTCCGGCTGATTGGGCGGTTGCGGTACCGGGCGCTGCGGTCGGGGCTGGCGGGCGGAGGTCTTGGAGGCCATGGCGCTACCTCTTGAGGGTAGCATCTGGGCGGCAGGGAAGCATGCTGCCACGTCCATTCTGCCGGAAGCTGGCCATGCGGACAGGCTAAGATGTGCAAGGAGGGTTGTTGCGTGGCAGATTGGGTTAGGGTGTGTGGTCTGGCAGAGGCTCCACCGGTCGGACAGGTCAGAGAAGCCGAGGCTGCAGGACACATGGTGTGCCTGGCCAATGTGGACGGCGAGCTGCGCGCCATCGACAACCGCTGCCCGCATCGGGACGGCCCGTTAGGCCAGGGCTGGCTGGAGGGCGGCTCTGTCGTGTGCCCCTGGCACAGCTGGACCTTTGACCTGAAGACCGGCGAGGGTGAGTTTCCCGCCAAGGTCACCCTGCCGGTGTACCCGGTGCGGGTGCAGGACGAGGACGTGCTCATCCAGATCGAGACGCCGCCCATCGGCTGAGCGAGCAGGAACCAGAGAAGGTTCCAGCCCGGGTTCTGAGGAAATCTTTCCTTTTCCACCGGCGGAGTTGGCCCCTATGCTAGGGCATCGGCGCTGCAATGCATCCGCAGCCGCCAGCATCTCCGCTAAGAGGTACACGATGAAGATTCGTACCGTAGTTTTCGCTCTGTTGACGGCCGTTGTGCTGGCAGGTGTCGTGGTTCCGGCCCAGGCCGCCGGGCACCATCATCACCACCGCCACCACCACACCAAGTAGCTTTCCGCGTCGCTCGAGAGCAACCACAGGGCAGCCCATCCGCACTGGCTCCGATGCCAGCCAGGGGTGGGCTGCGCGCTTTTCTGCCTGCGCGTACATTTCTTCACGGGGAATCCAGATTTGGCACCGCCCAAACTGGTAGAATCGATAAAATCCACTCCTCGGAGAGGCAATGCAGGCCATACTCGCGCTGGAAGACGGGCGCATCTTTCGTGGTACAAGCTTTGGAGCCAGTACGGAGCGCTCCGGAGAAGTCGTCTTCAATACTTCGCTGACCGGATACCAGGAGATCTTTACCGATCCCTCCTACGCCGGACAGATCGTTGTTCTCACCAATCCCCACATTGGCAACTACGGCACCACACCCAGCGATGCCGAGTCGGTGAAGCCGTTTATTGAGGGCCTGGTCACCCGTGAGTTTTCGCCGGTGTGCTCCAACTGGCGCTCCACCCAGGTGGCGGATGAGTACCTGGAGCGCTACGGCGTGCCTGTCATCTCGGACATCGACACCCGGGCCGTTGTGCGGCATCTGCGCGCGAACGGCGTGATGCGGGGCGTGCTGGCCGCCGGCGACAACCTGAACGAACAGGAGCTGGTCGCCCGGGCACGCGCCATCAAGAAGATGGAAGGCACCGACCTGGCCAGCAAGGTGACGACCCGCGAGATCTACGTGTGGAACGCCGAGGAGCCGCGCAACCAGACCGGAGACTCGCTGCTGCCCGCAACCGAGAACGCCGACCGCGAGACGCTGCACGTCGTGGCGTATGACTTTGGCATCAAACAGAACATTCTGCGCATGCTCACCCGTGAGAACCTGCGCGTCACCGTGGTTCCGGCAACGACGCCGGCCAGTGACGTGCTGGCGATGAACCCCGACGGCGTCTTCTTCTCCAACGGCCCCGGCGACCCCGAGCCACTTGAGTACGCGCAGCAGAACATCCGCGCCATTCAGGGCAAGAAGCCGATGTTCGGCATCTGTCTGGGGCATCAGCTGTTTGGTCTGGCACTGGGCGGCAAGACGTACAAGCTCAAGTTCGGGCACCACGGCGGCAACCACCCCATCCTGAACCACCGCACCGGCAAGGTGGAGATCACCGCGCAGAATCACAACTTCAACGTCGATCCGGCCTCGCTGCCTGCGGATGTGGAGCAGACGCACACGAACCTGAACGATCACACCCTGGCCGGCCTGCGCCACAAGACGGACCCCATGTTCAGCGTGCAGTACCACCCGGAGGCCAGCCCCGGACCACACGACTCGCACTACCTGTTCCGGGACTTCCGGACCATGATGGAAGAGTGGAAAAAGTAAGCAGTGGAGGCATGTTGCGGGTGTGTGGCTTTGTTTTGAAAGGGCGGGACTTTAGTCCCGCCGTTTAGTGTCAAAGGGAACTGGGCTTTAGCCCCCGAGGGACGTATGCGGCCAGAGAGAGAACAGGCGACCAAGAACGGGCGGACGTACTTTGTAACATCAAGTACGGCTGGCCGGCTGCCTCTCTTCCGGCATGAGCGATGGGCTCAGCTGTTCCTCGAGATGCTGTATCACTACCGACCCGAGCGTTACTTTCTGCATGGCTTTACCGTAATGCCCGATCACTTCCATTGCCTGCTGACTCCCTGTGGAAGCCTCGAATCAGCCGTGCAATGCCTCAAGGGCGGGTTCTCCTTCCGTGCCCGGAGAGAGTTTGCCTGGAAGGGCGCGATCTGGGTTGCTGGCTTTTCCGATCATCGAATTCGAGACACGCAGGACTTTGAAACACACCAACGCTACATGGCACGCAACGCTGTAAAAGGCAACCTGGCTGTCCGCGAAGAGGAGTATCCCTATAGCTCGGCAAATGGCGAGTTTGAGTTGGATGCCTTCCCTCCGGGGCTGAAGCCCGGCTCCATGGCAACCCTGGACGGCGCGGCTTAAGCCGCGCCCTTTCAAAACTGAAGAGAGACA
>JAGWNX010000182.1 GCA_028872955.1 Acidobacteriota bacterium | reverse complement strand
CTCTTCGCGAACGATCTGGCCGCGGCGCAGGTCGTCGGCAGCGTCTCCACCCACTTTGAGCTTGAAGTGCGTCCAGCCCGAGGCCAGGGCCTCCTTGCTCAGGCGGCGGATCTTTTCCTCCGAGTAGCCGAACCAGCCGACCGAGGTGGTGTAGGCGGGATACCCGGTCTGCCGGAGCCTGGCCAGCCGCTCTGCCTGGCCGTTGCTTCGAGCCCGCTGCAGAATCTCCAGCGCTTCGTCACGCGTGATCGCGTCGTCGATATAGCGAAAGTCGACGGCAGAGAGGATCTGCTGCGGCTCCAGGTCCATCAGCAACTGCCACAGCGGCTTGCCCTCGGCCTTGGCGTACAGGTCCCAGATGGCGTTGATGAGTGCGCCGGTTGCCAGATGGATGACACCCTTCTCCGGGCCAAGCCAGCGGAACTGGGTGTCGTCCGTCAGCTCGCGTCCAAACGCACATAGGTTTGATGTGATGGACTCCAGCGAACGGCCCACCACGTATCGGGTCAGGTATTCGAGCGCGCTTGCCACCAGATCCGTCCCGCGGCCCAGCGTGAAGGTGAGTCCGTGTCCCTCCAGGCCAGTGCTGGTCTGCAGAATGCAGTAAGCCGCCGAGTAGTCCGGATCCTTGTTGACGGCATCGGAGCCGATCTGCTCCCGCGAGGTAGGAAAGCGAAGGTCGATGACGCGGGCGCCGGTGATGCGAATCTCACTCACGATGATCTCTTTCCTGGGTTGCACACACCAGCTAAGCGGCGGTCCAGCCGCCGTCGATGTTGACGATGGAGCCATTGATGAACTCGGCCTCGCGCGAGCACAGATAGCGGACCAGGGAGGCGATATCCTCCGGTGTGCCGAGGCGGCCAATCGGCTGCCGCGCAACCAGCTCCGAGCGCACCTTCTCGATCTCGTGCGCATGGTACTTCTGCAGATAGCCCTCGACAAACGGAGTCTGCACGGTACCTGGCGCAATGCAGTTGATGCGCAACTCGCGTGGATAGTCGACCGCGATCTGACGCGTCATGGCGAGCACGGCCCCCTTGCTGGCGCAGTAGGCAAACCGCTGCTTCACGCCTACCTGTCCGGCGACCGAGCCGATGTTGACGATCGATCCGTGCGCGGCCAGCAACAGAGGAAAGGCAGCCTGCGTGACCAGGAAGACGGAGTGCACGTTGACCTGCATGAC
>JAGWNX010000037.1 GCA_028872955.1 Acidobacteriota bacterium | reverse complement strand
GGCCGACCTGCGGGATGCTCAGCTCCTCGACACTCAGCAGCGAACCTGCGGCGATCTGTGGTGCCTCAGCCTGCATCGTCCGCCCTAGTCCGCCAGTTCCACCAGCAGCACCTGCTCCTGCCCGTCGATCTCATTGAGTTTCACCTCAATGATCTCGCGGCGCGAGGTCGGGATGAAGCGGCCGGTAAAGGTAGCCTGAATGGGGAGTTCGCGGTGGCCGCGGTCGATGAGCACCAGCAGTTGCACGCTCTTGGGCCGGCCGTGGCTGAACAGTGCGTCCAGCGCAGCGCGAATCGTGCGGCCGGTGTAGAGCACATCGTCCAGCAGGATGATGTCGCGCCCCGTCACATCAAAGCCAATGTCACCTGCGTTGACCGTAGGCCGGGTGCCGCTGGTAGAGAGATCGTCGCGATAGAAGCTGATATCGAGCACGCCTGTATCGACGGGGCGCTTCTCGATCTTGGTAATGAGCGCTGCCAGACGCTGTGCCAGCGGAACCCCACGGCGCTTGATGCCGACCAGGCCCAGGTTGGCACTGCCGTCGTTCTTCTCCACGATCTCGTGGGCTAGCCGCACCAGGGTGCGCTCAATCTCTGAGGCCGACATCAGCCGGCCCTTCTGACGTAGCTTAGGGGTTGGATTGGTCTGCGTCTCGCTCATAGTGGCTGGGGAGATGATAGCAGCACACGGCGTGGAGATGTGCTATAACACCGGGTGGCGGCGCATGCGCACCATTCCGCCCACGGCACCGCCAATCGTCGATAGCACCAGGACGACGGTGGCCATCAGGCCGATGCCGGCCAGCATCATACCCACCCGAAACTCCGGGGAGAGAAACGTGCGAATCAGCTCCGGCGGCAGGGGGGTGGCGGCCGTGGCAGCCCGCTCCAGCTGCCCCTGCAGCTGCGCCGTCAGCTCCGCATCGAACTGCCCCATGGCATGCAGCCCGAACCGCGCCACCAGGCCGGCGATCGCCATCGCCACGCTGACGCACGTGACCAGCGCCAGGCCGACCAAGACGCCAATGCGCGCACCGACCCGGGCATCCATCCAGGCCAGCGGACGACGCGACTGATAGAGCGTCAGGGCCGTCACGGGTGCCGTCAGCACCCAGATCGTGCTGACCAGCGAGGCCGGAGCGACGCGGGTGCCGATCACAGCCAGCAGGGCGGCAATGCCGCCGACCAGGGCGGCACAAAGAATTGCGGTCCGCCACTCCACCTGATGCGGGTTGGGCGGGGGCAGCGCGCCAGTGGTGCTGCCAGCCGGCTCGGGCTCTGCAAGGAACTGCTCTGGCAGCTGCAGCTGCGGAGCACCGCACTGGGGGCAGAAGGCAGTGGCGTCAGTGCCTTGCACAGTCTCCGCACCGCATCGATGGCAAAGGTTGAGCATCACTCTTGACCCTACTCCAGTGCACCGATCCGGGCAAGGCCACCCGCAGTAAGTTACTGCATATGCTGGTCTTTTCCGTCTTCCACGACCAGGTGAGCGGGTAGATCCAGCGCTACAAGTCCAAAGCGGGTGCCGCTGCCGTCCGCATCCAACTCCACCATGTGTTGATGCTTCTCCGAGCCCGCCTTCAGCTCCAGCCTGCCGCTAAAGTCGTCCGTGACCTTGACGTGCTCGTCGTGGGTTTGCTGGCAGGTCAAGCCCTCCGCCGTGTGGGATGGCTGCCCCACGGCAACCCCGTGCTGGCAGGTAATGACGTCGCCAAACCGTTGCAACGCATTGCGATAGAACGCGGCGACCTTCTCCGGTGCGTCGTCCGAGTGGTACGAGACAGCCTTCACGCGCAGTCGAAACTCCCCAAAGCTCAGGTCGATATCGGCTGCGCCAGAGTCCTTGTCCTTCCGCACGACCGTTGCCCCGGGATAGGCAGGCAGCCCGGTGCCTTCCTGTACGGCAGCGTCATTGGTCTTCACCTGGACGCCCCCGAAGGGCGTGGAGATGCGCACATTCTTACTGTCGCCGTGGTCATCGGCGTCAACCCGGCAGCCTGTAGTGCCTACCAGCGCGACCAGGACCATTCCGTAGATCCAGTGTTTGCGACGACTCATCCGCTTGCCTCCTGCCCATCCGTCCTGCGGCGGTCCGGACACCACCCACACTCCACCATACGCTGGTTTGGCAGAGGCGGTTCCGTAGCTGCCCTGGCCGCAAGGGGCGAGCGGGAACCGGCTGGCGCACGGCAAACTCCTTTGCTTGCCGCGTAAACTCCTGCTCACGGTGCCCGACCTGCCCTATACTGGCATGGAAAAGGTGCCCTCTGCCCCGACTCACAGGGTAGCGGTCGTTTCAGGAGCCTTTCGCATGCCGCAGCAGCAGCCAATCCGCAACCGCGCCGCCGGCTCCGATATTCCGGACAAGCTCTACTTCCGGATCGGAGAGGTCGCGCGCCTGTGCGACGTGCCTGCCTACGTGCTGCGCTTCTGGGAGAGTGAGTTTCCGCAACTGCGTCCGAACAAGGGTGGCACCGGCCAGCGCCTGTACCGACGGCGAGATGTGGAGACCGCGCGCCGCATCAAGACCCTGTTATACGACGAGGGCTACACCATCCCGGGTGCGCGCCAGGCCATCAAACAGGAGCTGCGCAACAAAGAGCCAATGCTGCCGCTCACCTTGCTAGACGCGCCGCCCGTAGCCGATGTGCAGAGCCTGCGCAAGCTGCAGAAGGAGCTGCGCGATATGCACGCCATGCTCAGCAGGCCGCCCGGGCGGGCAGCCGTACATCCCTTCCGCGCGCCACGCGCCGGCTCGCGCACCAGGCAGTTGCAGCCACCGGAGCGGCCACCTATCCTGTAGCCCAAACCTGTCATGTCCTCGCAACGCACCCCAATCCGGCCCCACTCGTCCTACAACAACCCGTCCGCCGCGGCTGGCTACTCCGTCGCGGGAGTTGCCATCCGTTGTACCCATTGCGCAGCGCAGGACTTCCGCCGTTCGCGGTTGCGCATCGACGACCTGAGTCGGATCCTGCGCATGCAATACCCGGTCCGCTGCCTGTACTGCAGCCACCGACAGTTTGTCAGCTTTACGCTGGCGGCGCTGTCCGTGCCCTCGCACATTCGCCAACGTAATGCGCGTGCGTTGCTGCAACAGAGTCGTCACCGGAGTGAGCTGGACGCATCGCAGGAGAGCCTGGCCGACACCACGCAGCAGCGCTAAAGTGCGATCCAACCTGCGCGGATGGCCCACAGCGCCACACCAGCCACGGCAACCCACAGCAGCACACCCTGCAGCATCGGCCGCACGCCAACCTTGCGCAGCGTCGGCCGCGTAATGCCCGTCCCGATCAGGAAGAGGACCACGGTCAGCCCGGCGTGGCCTGCTCGCGTGACCAGACCTAGCACCGGCACCAGCCCGGGCAGCCAGTGCGGCACCTCGCTGGCCACCAGAGCTGCCAGAGCAAAGTAGAGGATGAACCACGGCACCGTGATCCGCACCTTGTGTCCAGCGGCGGCACGACTGCCGCGCGCGGCTGCCACAGCCACAGCCAGCGGCACAATCCACAAGGCCCGCACCAGCTTTACCGTGGTGCCGACCGCAAGGGCAGTCGCTCCATAGCGCGCGCCGGCACCCACCACGGAACTGGTGTCATGGATTGCCAGCGCAGCCCACAGCCCAAACTGAGTCTGGCTCAGGTGCATGTGCCAGCCCACCACCGGGAAGAGCAGCAGCGCGACCGAGTTGAGCACAAAGACGGTGCCGAGGGAGACCGCCATCTCCTCGTCGTTGGCCTCCAGCACCGGCCCCATGGCGGCAATGGCGCTGCCGCCGCAGATCGCTGTGCCGATCGCAATCAGCAGACTCTGCGTGCGCTGCACCTTCAAGATTCGGCCCAGCAGCAAACCCAGGCCCAGCGCCAGCGTAATGCTCAGGATCGTGTAGCCGAAGCCTGAACGCCCCGCACGCAGCACCTGGCCAAGGTTCATGCCAAAGCCCAGGCACACAACCGCCGCCTGCAGCAAAAACTTCGCCAGGCTACGGGCCTCGGCATGCGGCACCGGCACCGCCAGCAGTCCAAAGCCGAGACCCAGCACCAGAGCCAGCGGCGGGCTCAACCAACCGCTCGCCGCAATCATCATCCCGAGGTAGAAGAGGTTTTGCATCACCTCTTCAGCATCCGCGCTTCCGCACCGGCCGTCGAGACGGAGTTCTGAATCACTCATAAGCTTTCCTTATGAGCACGAACTTCCCTGCTTACGGGCTACCCGCCACGGCCGCCAGCGCAAAGCGTTGGAAGGCGGCAGCAGCGCCGCTCAACTCAGTGCCCGCAGCACGCACAAAGCTGAAGTCTCGCTCGATCTTCAACCCCTCCACCCGCACCACTTTGACTGTGCCCAGCTGCAGCGGCTTGCGCAGCGCCCAGCGCGAGACGAAGCCCACGCCAAGTCCAGCCTCTACACCAGAGACGATTGCCTCGGTCGAGTCCAGTTCCATCACCACATCCAGCGTTCGCAGCGCGACCCCGGCACCGCGCAGTGCACGCTCAACAACACGCCTTGACCCCGAGCCTTGCTCCCGCAGCAATAAGCGCGCCTCGGCCAGCTCCTTGAGCGCGAGGCCAGTCTTGCGTGCGGACCACGGATGCTGCATCCCCGCGACCAGCACCATCTGGTCGCGCACCATCCGCTGCACGGCCACATCGCGACGCATGGCGGGCCCCTCGATGATGCCCAGCATCACCGTCTCGCTGGCCGCAGCCTCAGCAATCGCCTCCGTGTTGCCGCTGGTCATCGTCATCCGCACTTGAGGGTACTGCCGCAGAAACGCGCCCAGAATGTGGGGCAGTACATACTGCGCCACCGTGGTGGATGCGCCGATGTGCAGCTCGCCCGCAACCCCCGCAGACAGCCCGGCCAGCGTCTGCTCAGCCTCTGCCAGTACTTTGGCCGCGCGCGTCGCGTAGCCCAGCAGCACGCGGCCCGCCTCGGTCAGGGCAATCTGGGTGCCGTGACCGCTCCCGGTTCCGCGATCAAAGAGCCGCGCCCCGGTTGCCTCCTCCAGCGCACGCACCTGCTGGCTCACCGCAGGCTGGCTGAGGTGCAGCACCTCGGCCGCTTTGCGAAAGCTCAGCTCTCGCGCTACCGTGCGAAATACCTTCAAGCGAAAGTTTTCCAGGTCATCCATCCGCCACTCCCCTGCGGAACCACCGCCGCCACCTCAACAGCATAAGCGCACCACAGGCAGGCCGATACAATCGAAGCAGTACACGCTGCCGCCCACCATGTCTCCTGCGCCTCCACCGCATACGCCCGCCGAGTCCCAGCTGGCCCCAAAGTCCTCGGGGTCAGGTCGAAGCCGGCTGTACGCTCTGCTGCATCCCTCGGCCAGCCACAGCACCTTCTCGGCCACGCTGCTGCTCATGCTCTCGTCGCTGCTTTCTGCCGTGCTGGGCCTGGTTCGAGTCAAGTACATCAACTACCTGTTCGGTGCAGGGCCCACCACCGACGCCTACAACGCTGCGTTTGAGCTGCCCGACATGCTCGCCTACTTTCTGGTGGGCGGAGTCGCCTCCATCTCCCTGGTCACGATTCTGAATCGCTACCGCGCCGAAGGTGATGAGCCAGGCGGCGACCGCGCCATCTCCGTGGTGCTGAATGCCATGCTGCTGGTACTTGGCATTGCCATTCTGCTGGCAGAGATCTTTGCACCGATCTATACACGTTACAAATTCGCGGGCTTCTCGCCGACCAACGCCGCACTCTGCACCTCGCTGACGCGCATCCTGCTGCCGGCGCAGCTCTTCTTCTTCCTCGGCGGCGTCATCGGATCCAAACTGCTGGTGCGTAAGATCTTTCTCTATCAGGCGATCTCGCCGCTCATCTACAACGCGGGCATCCTGCTGGGCGCGGTCTTGTTCTCCGCGCGATTCGGCATCTACTCCCTGGCCATCGGTGTGCTCGCCGGCGTCATCCTGGGGCCTGCGGCGCTCAATGCCCTGGGCGCGCGGCGCGAAGGCTGGCGCTACACCCCGGTGCTCGACCTGCGGCACCCGGCCTTCGCAGAGTGGCTGCGCCTCTCCATCCCGCTCATGATCGGCGTCTCGCTGGCCACTGCCGACAAGTGGATCCTCAGCTTCTTCGCCTCGTTCGACTCCGGTGGAATCTCCCGCCTGACCGTCGCCAAGACGCTCTTCAACGCGCCTATGGGCATCATCGGCCAGGCTGCAGGTGCGGCGTCGCTCCCGTTCTTCTCTTCCCTCTTCGCTCAGGGCAAGACCACAGAGTTTGCTTCCGCCGTCAACCGCGCCGTCTCGCGCATCGCCTGCGTGGCACTGCTACTGGCTGCCTGGATGATCGCGCTGGCACCGCCGATCGTTGACCTGTTCCGCGGCGGCTCCTTCCACCGCTCTGACGCTACCCTGACCGCACACTACTTCGCGATCTTTGCCATCTCGATCGCGCTATGGGCCGCACAAGGCATCTATGCGCGCGCGTTTTATGCGGCTGGGAACACTTTTACGCCAGCCTTGGCGGGCACCATCATCACCGTCGTCTCGATTCCAATCTACCGGGCGCTCTTCCACAGCTTCGGAATCACGGGCCTCGCCATCTCGTCGGACCTGGGTATTCTGGCGCACACGGCCACGCTGGCTGTGCTGCTGCACCGTCGCAACCTGGTCAGCCTGCGGAGACTGGAGTTCGCCGAGTTGCTGCGTGCCGCGCTGGCTGCGCTGCTGGCACTTGCCGCCACCCGCCTGGCCGTGCGACATATCCATCTGTTTCAGGGACACACGGCAGACCTGGCGATGCTGAGCCTGGGCTCACTGCTATGGGCTGCGATCAGCTACATCACGCTCACGGCAATGGGCTCTACCTTGCCTCGTCAGGTGCTGCGGCGTCCCGCAGCGTAGCTACTTCGCGTCTTCGTACTCTTCGTTCCACGCCGTCTGGATCGCTTCCAGGATGCGCTCGGTCGACTTCATCGGATCCCCTACGAAACCCGGCAGCTGGGTCACATACTTGTGCAGGTCCGTAAAGCGTACCGTGTACGGCTCAATCTCCGGATGGCTCTCCTGCAGAAGGATGCCAATCTCTTCAACGTCACTCCAGTCAATCTCGCGCGGCATGGGCTCTCCTGTGCTCTGGCGTCTCGCTACGTCCTACTGTCTCGGTGGCTATGCGCCTGGTCCGTGTGCCGGCTTGCCTTCCTGCACGTAGTTGCGATTCCACTTCGGAATCTCCACCACATACGTGCCGGGCTTCTCAATCACGGCCTGGCAACCAAGTCGTGAGTTCAGTTCCACGCCCGCTGCCGTCTCCATGCGGTCCAGTTCCAGATCCTCCGCCTCGCTCAGCCCCTCGGCTCCCTGCCGCACATGCACATGGCATGTGGTGCAGGCGCAAACACCGCCGCAGGCATGATCCAGGAAGATGTGAAAGTTCTCTGCCACGTCGAGGAACGACATCGGCAGACCGTGTCCGTCATAGGGCAGCCCGTCGAACGGGAACTCCACCGTCCGCCCCTCGGGCATAAACGTCACGCGAACCACTCCTTCTGCAGGAGGCTTGGACGTATCCGTAATCTCTACCAGCTTCGTACTCTCCGACATAACTTATTCCGGCCTTTCCTGGTTACAAATACGCGCTACGAGCCAGTCGCAGCGTCATCAATCTGTGCCTTCGCAAACGGATGCGGTGCCGTGGGACCATCTCCCATGGCATCCCCCGCAGACTCCATCGTCTTCCCCTTCATGGCGCCTGTTACCGCAGAGTCCATCATCAGCTCGGCGAACCGCCGCGTTGCCTGGTCCAGCGCATCGATACCCTTGCGAATGGCCTTGTAATCGGTCTGCAGCATCAGCTGCTTCAGCGCCAGCTCCGCCGCAGCAACGGCAGCGGTCTCCTCAGCGGTCAGCTGCTGCCAAGACTCGTGCGCGCGCCCCTTCTCAACCGCCGTCAGGATCGTCTCCGCCTCGTTCTTTGCCTCAATCAACTGCCGCTCGCGAATATCGTCTTCCGCATGATCAAACGACGCCAGAATCATCGCCTCGACCTGTTCGTCCGACAGGCCATAGGTCGGCTTTACGTCGATCTCAGCCTCCTTACCACTGCGCTGCTCTCGCGCAGAGACATGCAGGATGCCGTTGGCGTCGATGAGAAACTTCACCTCGATGCGAGGCATGCCGGCCATCATCGGCGGAATACCCTTCAGGTCAAAGCGTGCCAGTGACCGGCAGTCCTTGGCCAGCTCACGCTCTCCCTGCACCACATGGATTGCCACATTCGTCTGTCCGTCCACGCCGGTGGTAAAGTGCTCCGTCGCGCTCGCGGGAATCGTTGAGTTGCGCTGGATGATCTTTGCGACCACACCCCCGAGCGCCTCAATGCCCAGGCTCAGCGGTGTCACATCCAGCAGCAGCAGATCCTCCAGCGCCGAGCCTGCACCAGCGCCGCCTGCCAGAATCCTGGCCTGCACCGCGGCTCCCAGTGCCACCACTTCGTCCGGGTTCAGCTCCGTATGCGGCTGCTTGCCGCGCGCGCTCAGGCTAAACAGTTCGTCCACCAGACGCCGCACCGCCGGTATGCGCGTGGAGCCACCGACCAGCACAACCTCGTCGATCTGTTCCACGCGGATACCCGCGTCCTTGAGCGCCTGGCGACAAGGGCCAGCCGTCCTCGCGATGACTCCAGCGATGAGCTGCTCAAACTGCTCCCGCGAAATCTCGCGCAGGTACCGGCGACCACTCGGCAGGGTCAACTCCAGCCTGGCAGTGGTTGCCTGCGAGAGCTGGATCTTCGCCTCGATCACGGCCTTACGCACCGCCTGCACCACTTCGCCATTGTGTCGAACATCCTCGCCCAGATCGCCCGCAATGTCGTCCAGCGCAATGGCGATCAGCAGGTTGTCAATATCGTCGCCGCCCAGATGCGTGTCACCACCCGTGGCGATCACCTCAAAGATGCCGTCATGCAGCTTCAGAATCGAGACATCGAAGGTACCGCCGCCAAAGTCATACACCACAATGACGCCGTCTTTGCTCTTATCCAGACCATAGGCCAGCGCGGCCGCAGTAGGCTCATTCACCAGCCGCAGCACCTCCAGGCCGGCGATGCGGCCTGCGTCCTTGGTCGCCTGCCGCTGTGCATCGTTGAAGTACGCGGGCACCGTGATGACGGCCTTGGTCACCGGACCGCCAAAGAAGCGCTCCGCATTCCGCTTGAGTTGCTGCAGCACATAGGCAGAGATCTCGGGCGGCGTCAGGGTAAGGCCGCCCACCTGCAGCCGCAACACCTCGCCCGGCTGCAGGTCCTCTGCCAGGCGAAACGGAAACAGCTTCAGCTCGTCCTGCACATCGGCAAGATCGCGCCCCATCAGGCGTTTGGCGGAGTACACCGCATTCGCGGAGTCTGCCAGCAACGTGCCGCGGGCACCGTTGCCCACCACCACGCCGTCTGCCGTAACGGCCACCACGGAGGGCACCAGCCGCTCGCCATCCTCACCGGGAATCACCACCGGCGTCTCGCCCTCAAGGTAAGCAACCAGCGAGTTGGTCGTGCCCAGATCGATCCCTACTACGCGCTCTTCAGCCATGCTCTCGGTTCCAGTCTCAGAATCAAATCTCGTGGTGCTGCGTGCCGCTCTCGCTCTCAAGCGCCTCGTTCACGTCACGCACCAGGTTGCGCAGATAGGTTCGCTTGTTCAGCAGCGTCACCATGGCGTCGCGGGCGCTGGTTTGCGCCGGTTGCGCGCCTTCGTCCTCGGCCGCGTCCCAGACTCGCCACAGCTGCTGCAACTCCTCATCGGTGGCATCCAGCTTGGACTCGAACGCATCCTTGGCCGAGAGCAGGTCACGCCGCAGCTCCGGCTCATCCTCCCCCATCTGTCGGGCTGCGCGCATCTCCGCAAGCTGCATGTTCAACTCAAAGACCTCTTCCAGCAGTTCGGGCGGAACGCTCTGCTTCTTCTCGGTACCGCTGGCCCGTGCCGCCTCAGTGGCTGCCTTGCTCTGCTCTTCCAACTCCACGCCCAGCAGCCGCAGCAGGTACTGTGTACGCAGTACCGGATCCCTCAGGGTGCGATACGCATCGTTCAGCAGAGAAGCCTGCGCAAGCGCTGCCTCCTGCTCTGCCTGTGGCCTGGCGGCGAAGCGGTCAGGATGCCACCTGCGACTGAGCGCATAGAACTGCTTCTCCAGCGCCGCCACGTCAATGCTCAACTTGCGCGGCAATGAGAACACTTCAAAGTAAGTCATAGGAAGAAAGGCCCACACCTGCCACGCCAGCACCCCTGCGCCAGCAGTTACCTCAACGGGCTACGCGGTGAAGCTCGAACCGCAGCCGCAGCTCTTCGTTGAGTTTGGGTTGATGAAGTTGAAGCCCTGCCGCATCAGTGTCTCCTCAAAGTCCAGCACCATGCCATGCAGGTAGAGGAAGCTCTTGGGATCAACAAAGATGCGCACCGCCGATGCCTCGGTCACATCGCCCACAGTCGGCACGCCCGCACCGAACAGATAGACGCGATCCCGCTCGCGTGGCTTGCTGTCAAAACGAATACTGTAGCTCAGCCCGGAGCACCCGCCGCCCAGAACCCCCAGCCGCAGTCCGCCCTGATCGGGCGATACGCCCTCCTTGGCCATGGCCGTGCGGATGCGCTTCAGCGCGTGCTCCGTAATGCGGATGGCCTTCTGGTCGGCGCTACCCTCAGCGGGCTCCAGCAGGGTCCTGCCGGCCAGCGGATCGCGCGTGGGCGACGCAGACTCAGCCTGCATGCTGCGGTTTGTCTCTGTCTGTAGCGATACCATGCTCATCGACGTTTCCAATCTGCAAAGTGCTGCCGGCGTGCGTCACTCGCAGCCACCCTCACCTTTGCTCTTGCGGACGATCGCCCGCATGCCCAGGCGGAACTCGCCACCCGGGCATGCGCCTTGCAATCCCTACTGTGCTGCGGCTACGGTCGCGGTCTCCGCCACGCCATTCTTCTTCTTCCAGTCGCCGATTGCGGCGCGAATGGCGTCCTCGGCCAGCACCGAGCAGTGAATCTTCACCGGCGGCAGCGCCAGCTCCTTCACAATGTCTGTGTTCTTGATTTCGAGCGCCTCGGAGACGGTCTTGCCCTTCACCCACTCCGTCGCCAGCGAGCTGGACGCAATCGCCGAGCCGCAGCCGAAGGTCTTGAACTTGGCATCCTCAATAACCTGCGTCTCCGGGTTCACGCGAATCTGCAGACGCATCACGTCACCGCACTCCGGCGCGCCAACCAGACCCGTGCCTACCTCTTCCGAGCTCTTGTCCAGCGTGCCCACATTGCGTGGATTGTTGTAGTGATCTACGACCTTATCGCTGTATGCCATCTTGACTCTCCTTCTTCCTCTTGTCTCAACTCACTCGATCGTGGTCTCCGGGTCGCGCTTTAGTGCGCGGCCCACTCCACCGTGCTCAGATCAATGCCCTCTTTCACCATCTCGTACAGTGGGCTCAGCTCACGCAACTTCTTCACCACATCGATAATCTTGTCGGCTACGTAGTCCACTTCGGCCTTCGTGTTGAAGCGGCCCAGGCCAAAGCGGATTGAGCTGTGCGCCACATCGTCGCCCAGGCCCAGAGCCTTCAGTACGTAACTCGGCTCCAGCGTTGCCGAGGTGCAGGCCGAGCCCGACGAAACGGCAACATCGTTGATGCCCATCAGCAGGCTCTCGCCCTCGACATACACGAAGCTCATATTCAAATTACCCGGCAGATGATGCTCCATGTTGCCGTTCACGTGCACGTAGTCCAGAGCAGACTCCAGCTTGTGCTTCAGGTAGTCGCGCAGCTCCGTCTCGCGCTTCGCCTCTGCATCCATCTCGTTCCGGGCGATCTCGCATGCCGCGCCCAGTCCCACGATGCCCGGCACATTCAGCGTGCCTGAACGCATACCACGCTCGTGACCACCACCGTTGATCTGCTCCGAGATCTGCACGCGCGGGTTGCGACGGCGCACATACAGCGCGCCCACACCCTTGGGCCCGTACACCTTGTGCCCGCTCAGGCTCAGCACGTCGATGTTGTCCGTCTGCACGTTCACTGGAATCTTGCCGACAGCCTGCACCGCATCCGTGTGGAAGAGGACGCCCTTCTCGTGGCACAGCTTACCGATCTCGGCGACGGGCTGCACTACGCCAATCTCGTTGTTGGCGTACATGATGGAGACCAGAATCGTCTTCTCCGGTCCCTCGGTCACCATCGCGTTGCGCAACTCATCCAGATCAATCAGGCCATCCGCCTTCACCGGCAGATAGGTCACGCGGTAGCCCTGCTTCTCCAGCTTCTTGCAGGTATCCAGAACCGCCTTGTGCTCCGTAACCTGCGTGATGATGTGGTTGCCGCGCTCGCGGTACATCTCCGCAATGCCCTTGATCGCCAGGTTGTTCGACTCCGTGGCACCGCTGGTGAAGATAATCTCCTTGGCCGTCGCGCCAATCAGCTTGGCAATCTGCTCGCGCGCCGTCTCCACGGCCTGCTCTGCTTCCCAGCCGAAGGCGTGGTTTCGACTGGCAGCGTTACCAAACTTCGCGCCAAAGTAGGGCAGCATCGCCTCCAGCACGCGCGGATCCATCGGCGTGGTGGCGTGGTTATCCATGTAGATGGGCAGGTGCACGCCCTCGGGCAGCGGCGTCGCCGACTGCGTAATCACCATTCCGTTGTTGCTCATCTCATTGCTCATTGTGGTCCTCGTAACTCCTGCTTCTAAAGTCTGTTGGTCGTGGTGCGCTGCCTGGCTTACCGGCTACACCACAATGCTTACCAGCCCGCCACCCACCGGCGCTGCCGCGTCGTCATGCTCTCCCTCAGTCGCCTCCACCAGGTCTGAGATGCGCAGGCCGTTCAGCAGATCGCGGATGCTGTCATTCACCTTGCGCAGTGGTTCTTTGATGGTGCAATGCCCGGCCAGGTCGCAGGTTCCGTGGATCGTAATGCAGCTGGTGATAAAAAGCGGCCCGTCGATCGCACGAATCACCTCAAACGCCGTAATCTCGCCCGCCGGCCTCGCCAGCGAGTAGCCGCCGTTGGTGCCTGCGTGCGACACCAGAACACCTGCCTTGGCCAGCGTCTGCAGAATCTTGGCCAGCAACTGCGGCGGAATGTGGTACGCCTCCGCAATATCCTTGGCCGACTGCGCTGCTGCACCACGGCCTGCACGTTCGGCCAGGTACTTCAGGGCCATCAGCCCGTAGTCCGCTTTTTTGGTCAGTCGCAGCATGGCTCAAGTGTGGACGCGGGGCAGTTCCCCAGAGGAAGGCTAAATGCGACTCTTCCAGTCCTACTTAGAGTGTACGTCCGGGTTGCAGGTTGCGCAACCGGCTTCTGGTGCGCTTCTTTCCCGCACCAGGACAGGCCGTTTCGCGCCGTGGCAACGCACAAAGAACTGCATTGACATCCGTGCTCGCGCCATGCAGAATCCTCCCAAGCTTGGCCGGATTCCGCATGAATACCCCCTGCCGTCACCCCATCGTCAAGGTTGTTGCACGCGAGGACGACACCGAGTTCGTCGAGTGCCAGACCTGCCGCGAAGTCTTTGATTCTGCTGAGTATAACGACATGGCACTGGAAGAGGCCGAGACCGCGGACGCCGACGAAAGCTAGCCTGCCGGACTCTCCGAAGCCGCGTTGACCCGACGCACCACCAGCCAGGCATACTGCGCCGCCGAGAGGGGCGCCAGATAGGCGATGGAGCGCACCAGCACCTCATTCACCACACCCAGCCAGTGCACGGACTCCACCCGCAGCACCAGGACGGTCGTAACGACAACAATCTGGACCAACGTATTCAGCTTGCCGAAAAAGCTGGGCCGAAAGTCGCGGAGGGTATTGGTCACGTAAAGCAGTGTTGAGATGAGCAGGATACCCAGATCGCGGCTGAAGACCAGCACGGTCACGTAACGCGGAATCAGGCCCACATGCGTCAGCACCATAAACAGCGTGCTGAGCAGCAGCTTGTCGGCAATCGGATCCAGGTACTCCCCCAGCTTGGTCCGCTGGCTCAGCATGCGGGCCAGCAGCCCGTCCAGCGCATCGCTGATGCCCGCCACAAGAAAGAGCACAAAGGCGAGCCGCATGCGGCCGTCCAGGATCTCAATCACCAGAAATGGCAGCAGGAACAGCCGCGCCAACGTCAGCAGGTTGGGTGCAGCACGAAATTGACTTAGGAAGCGCACGTTCACAGACACGCTAATCCTACCCCAACCGATGTACAACAGCCCACACGGTTTGCCTCACCCCGCGATTCCGGATAAAATCAAAGCACACGCAGGCGCGTAGCTCAGTTGGTTAGAGCGCTACCTTGACACGGTAGAGGTCGTTGGTTCGAATCCAATCGTGCCTACCATCCCTTCAATCCATCCCTTTGAAATCAGCCTTGCTCTTTGAGGATCTGCCGAGTGGCCTTTAGTGCACGACGGTCTGCATCGCTGCGCCGGTGTAGTCCAACTCCGCATCAGCAGCCGTACTGACTGCCGCCCCGGCTCCGTGCCCGGCCGCTACCAGCACAACGCGGAACTTGCGTTCTGCGGTCATGCCCGGGAACGATCCCTGCCGTGCTCCCAGGGTAAGCGTTGCGGTGCGCTCATCCCAGTGGATGGGAATGATGGCATGCTGGCCCTGCTCGTACTGGTAGCCGTCCCCGGCATCGTCATACAGATTAAAGTCGCCATCGGCACCACGATAGATGCGCAGTTCCACTGGCCCGCCCGGGTCTTGAGCCGCGTACTCAATCTGCGGGCCCATCGGCACAATGGAGCCGGCACGAACGTAGAGCGGCATGCGGTCCAGCGGAGCATCCGCCTCGATCTGCTGCGCGCCGCGGAGCGTCTTGCCAGTCCAGAAGTCGTACCAGGTGGCTGCAGCCGGCAGATAGACGCTGCGGCTGGTGGCGTTGGCCTTCAGCACAGGGCTGACCAGTAGCGCCGGACCAAACATGAACTCGTCGCCGAGGTTCCAGGTCTCAGGATCGGTCCGCCAGTCCATCACCAGCGGGCGCTGCATCGTGTAGTCCTCGCTCGTCACCTTCCAGGCCAGCGAGTAGATGTACGGCATCAAGCGATAGCGAAGCCGGTCATAGTCCACCAGGATGGGCTCCACCGTATTGAAGCTCCAAAGTTCATTGTGCGGGCGGTGGCCATGCGTGCGGAAGATGGGGCAGAACGTGCCGTACTCAAACCAGCGCGCATACAACTCCTGGAAGGCAGGATCCGCCAGCGCATTGTCGTGCGGTGGCCAGTAGCCGCCGATGTCCGTGGTCCAGTAGGGGTATCCGGAGAGGGCAAAGTTCAGGCCGCCCGGCACCTGGTGGCTCAGCCCCCAGTAGGTGCCGTACACATCGCCGGACCACACGGTTGCGCCCACACGCTGCTGACCAAGAAACGCGGATCGCGTCAGCAGAAAGACGCGCTTGTCCTGCTGTTGCGCGCGCCAGTGTTGCTGCACGCCCAGCGTATGCAGAAGCGGAAAGACGTTGGTGAACTCCGCACCGTTGCCGATAGCCAGCTGCCGACTGCTCAGGATGGCATCGCCCATGTGCGGCCAGTACTCCTCCGGCTCGGCGCTATCCAGCCAGAAGGCGTCCCAGCCCTGCGCCAGCAGCTTGCCCGGCAGATGGCTCCAGTACAGGTCGCGCGCCTCTGCATTCGTCGCATCGTACACATGCGCCTGGTTCACCAGTTCGTGCTTCGACTCCAGAACTTTATACGTCTCCGACTCCGGATCGAGCAGCCCCCAGACGGAGATCATGGCATGTACATTCAGCCGATGCAGTGCGTCCAGATCCTGCGCAACGTCGTGATAGTTGGCGTTGAAGATCGGGTCTCCCTCGGTCTTCCACCAGAACCAGTCCTGCACCATCGCATCCAGCGGAAGATGCTCCGCGCGATACCGTTCCGCAATTGCGCGAATCTCATCGAGCGAGACGTAGCGATCCTTTGACTGGAAGAAGCCGTAGGCCCACTTTGGCAACATCGGCGTGTGCCCGGTCATCGATCGATACTCGTGCAGCACCGCATCCAACTGCGGGCCGCCCAGAAAGTAGTAATCAATGCCCTTGCCAGCCATCGCGCTCAACTTCATCTCCAGCGGAAAGCGATTGTCAAAGGTCGTCAGCGACGCAGTATTCCAGAGCAGACCGTAGCCCTTGCTGGAGAGGAGCAGCGGAATGGCGACATCCGTGTTGTTCTGGCCGAGCTCCACCGTTGCGCCGCGGTAGTTAAACATACCGCTCTGGTGCTGCCCCAGGCCGTAGACTGCCTCGTCCATCGTTGGCGAAAAGCGATCGGTAACACGGTAGGTGTGATCGCCATTCAGCTCAACCGGCTCATAGGTACGCGGCACGCTGTTGCCTTCGTTCAGCAACGGCTTGCCGTCGGCGCTCAGATACGAGAGGTTGCCGCGCTTCAGATTCAAGACAACCTGCAGCGCCTCCGTTCGCAGCGTGGCACTCTGCGCATCCTGAGAAAACTGGGCGGAGGCGCCGGGGCAGGACTCCTGCTCCTCCAGCATCCAGGGGCGTGGAGAGGCCTTCGCCAGCGGCTGCGGCGAGGCCACCACATGGATGACCGCCGGCGCGCATACGGTCACCTCCAGCGATTCGCTGCCGATGGTCGCATGCAGGCCATGCGGGGTCTGCTGCACGTCAGCGCGCGGGGGGCCAGGCATCTTCTGGCCGGGCATCTGGGCGACGCTGAACGTGGGCGCCGAAGCGAGGACGAGCATCGCCGCACTGCTGCCCAAAGCACGAATCAGCCTGAAAGTCAGTTGTCTGCGCACAACCATGTTGCTCCTCTGCTTCACGTTGGATTCAGCCTGCGACCCTGCTCCCGGCACCCTCAAACAACCTCAGCGGCACTGCTGCTTGAAGCAGAGATTCTGGCTGAAGAAGGGCAGCACATGATTCTGAAAGCGATCTGCCACGGCGCTGGTATGGGTTCCGGAGTAGATAGAAAAGCTGTTCGGCACCCCGTAGCTGTCCAAACTATCATGCAGCTTGCCGGTATCGACCTTCAGGCCGTCCTGATCTCCAACATCCATCGCGATGGCACGGTATTGCTTCAGATTGCCGATGTACTGATCCACCATGGCGAGCGGAGCATTTGCTGCATACTTTGCCACGATGGAAGGCACCGGCACACCGTCCTTGGTGGGCAGGTCAAAGTAGAGCGGTGGATTGGCAGGATCTGGCGCCCAGGCCGCCGCCGTAGCAAACGCTGCCGCTCCGAAGCCCGGCGACTGAGCCGCCAGGGCGGCAGGCGACCGTGCCGCTGCAGCCTTCTTCTCATTCGCAATCGCCATCTCTTTCGCCCGCTCAGCAGGTCCGGGGCCGCCTCCGGCCATCGGCGACATGCAGCAGGGGCTCATCAGATAAAGCGCCCCGAAGACCTCAGGATGCTTCATGCCGATGCGCGATGCTCCGTAACCGCCCATGGAGTGGCCCACCAGACCACGGCTGTTACGATTAGCCAGCGTGCGGTAGTGCGCGTCCACGTAAGCCACCACGTCGTGGGCCACAAAGTTCTCAAAGTCGCCGGTAGTCGCCGAGCTCGAGTACATGGCACCGTTGTAGATCGTCTTCGCATCGGGCAGCACAACGATCATCTCCTGTGTGCCGAGTGCAAACGCACCCTCTACGGTCTGCGGCACGTGGATCTCGTGTGTCCACTGCTCCGCGCCAATCGAGTAGCCGTGCAGTGCATAGACCACAGGATAGCGACGGGCGCGACTGCTTGCGTAGCTCGGGGGCAACACCACCAGCACATCACGGTCGACGGCATCGCCCTCCAGGTTGCCCTCCAGGGCTTTGCCATGAATCTTGATGTGCTCCACCGTAACCGGTTTGGCACCGGAGACGACCTCGGGAACATTCGTCTTGACCTGGGCCCAAAGCGCGCCACCAAAACCTGCAAGCATGCTGAGCACGCAGGCCCAGACCACCCGTCTACCTTGCATAGGTGACCTCATCGTTCCCTCCTTAGGGAATGGGATAGCTGTAGATGTTGACACTGAAAGGCCGCACCGTCAGCACCTCTGGCAGCGAGCCCAGCGTCTGCTCTTCTACCTGAACCTCGGGCGGCTTGCCGACCTGCACCGTGGCGTCGATAGCGTTGGGAGCCATGCGCCACAGCTTGCCCGCGCTGGCCAGCGTGGCTCCCTGCACGGCCAGCCGAATGCTCTGGGGAGACTCCGATGGATTGAGCACGGCGATGGAGAGTGTCTTGTGGTCGTCGCTCAGAGCGGCGCTTACGTCCACGGGATAGGTATCGCTGCCCGGGTTGACGGCCGGCTGGTCGCCTCCGGCCGGAAACACCGGCTTGGGCTGCGGCGAGTTGCCGCGCACCGCAACCGGTATGGTACCGAAGTGATCGCGATACATCTTGAAGAGCAGGCCCGTCGGATTCAGCGTGGCCTCAGTATGGTTGGAGCTGATCATGGCCGTGGCAAAGGTGAATGCACCCAGTTGAAAGACATCCGAGTGACGAAACATCTCATGGAAGGCCCAGGCATAGGCCGGCACAGTCTTGTAGGAGTTCGGTCCACCACCAAAGTAGGCCCACTCGTCAATGGCGATAGGCACGGGCTTGGCACGCAGCGCTGGAATCCGCTTCAGGTACTCCTGATAGTGCTCGTACTTGGCCCGTACCTGCACCGCCGGCGCTCGCTCCCACTCGATCAGCGAGAGCGGCGGAACGATCGGCACCTTCTTCTGCAGCTTGATGTCTGTATGCATGGTGCCTGAGGCGTAGTAGTGCTCACTCACCATGTCGATGGTATCGAGGCAGTTCAGCAGCATCTGCCCCGTCCAATCCGCTGCAGAGAGATAGTCTGGGATGTACTGCCCATTGATGCGCCGGGCCTGATCAGCGCCCTCCATCACGTCAGGCATGGCTCCGCCCGCAATCAGCTTGATGGATGGGTCGACCTTGCGCATGGCTTTGGCAAAGAGCGTGTGCTTCAGCTCAAACTGCGGCAGCGACATCGCTCCCATCTGGTAGTCGCCCCAGGGCTCATTGCCAACGCCCCACAGCTTGACGTGGTAGGGTGCGGGGTGTCCGTTACGGGCGCGCCACTGGCCCATGGGCGTGGTGGCTGCGCCATTGGTGTACTCCACCAGCTCCCGCGCCGACCAGGCATCGCCAAAGCCGGCGTTGACGGTGATGTAGGGGTCCACTCCCAGCAGTCGGCAGAGCGTGAGGAACTCATCGGTCCCGACGTCGTTCGGCTGCACAGCATGCCATACCGGATCAAAGATCGGCGGTCGGCGATCGATGTCGCCCACGGCATCGCGCCACTCGTAGGAAGACACAAAGTTGCCGCCCGGGAAGCGCAGCACGCCAAAGCGCATCTGCTTGAGCGCCGCAACCACCTCTGGACGAAAGCCCTCAACGTTGTCGGCAGGCATCAGCGAGACGGCACCGACATGAAACGAGCCGGCGCCCGTCCCCGTGATCTCAAGACGCGCATCGTCCGTATCAGCCCCTGCGGTAAAGTGCAGCGGATACTTACGGTACGTGGCGCCCAGCCCGCGCAGCACAATCGTCTGCTGGTCGCGCGCCTGCTGCCCCCACAGCAGCGTGACACGAACAACGGCCCCCGCCGAGCCGGCCAGCACGACACGCCCCGTGTAGGCCTTGCCGCGACGCACCACAATCCCGGACTGCTGCAGACCGTGCGGCTCATGCCGGTCCAGCTGTACCAGGGGCGAATGCTCGCCCGTGTAGGGCGCATGCGCATCCATGGTTACCACACTCGCCGCGCCTACAGGCGACCACCACCGCGTAGGCACGCGCCGCATGCGCGGATTGCCGGCGGCGTTGCTGAGCACCGGCGGCGGAACCGGAGCCTGGCTGGTAACCGGGTAGAAGAACTTGCGATCGACCAGCAGCTCAGACCACACGCCGTTGTTCACAATGTCGCCACCGTGCTCGAGAAACTGCCCGTACATATACTTCGAGATCGGCGCGCCGGTCTGTGTGACATCAATGGTGGCCTGCACCTCGTGTGCCTGCGCAGCTGCAGGAGCCGTCACCGCCAGCCCCGCGGTCAAGAACAGAACGAAGCCACCAAGAAACCTGCCGAAGGCCAAGATGCTGCTGCGTCGTTGCATGGTTCATCCTCTCTGCTTCTGTACTCACTCCAGTTCGATTCCTTCAGGCAGACTCCTCGCACAGGAAGGAACCCCAAAACCTGCACCGGGCCGATGCCGCTACGGCTCGATGGCCACCACAGTGACCGAAGCCGGGGCGAGCGTGATGTTGAGCTTGCCGCCGTGGACCGTGACCGCAGTCGCACGCGGAACCACCGTTGCTGGTGCCGCAAACGTGTTGACGCTGTTGACCGCAGCCGCCGCCAGAGTCTGCGCAGTGGCCGACTTTGCCGTCACGCCAGCAAGGTCTGCATCGATCACAACGGGACTCTCAGCGTCAAGATTGGTCAGCGAAAGCAGCAGACGCCCCGCCGCATCCCGCGCTGCGATGGCATCCACCCGAGGCAGCTTGACGTTGCCACGGCTGTAGGTGCCCGCGTCCAGCGTCACCGGCAGCGAGGTTGCATCCTGGAACGGCACGTACATCTTGAAGATGTAGTAGGTCGGCGTCAGCACCATCTTCTCTTTGTCGGTCAGAATCATCGCCTGCAGCACGTTCACCATCTGCGCGATGTTGGCCATGCGCACCCGCGCAGCGTGACGGGCAAAGATGTTCAGATTCAGCGCCGCCAGCACGGCATCGCGCATGCTGTTCTGCTGCACCAGAAATGCGGGATTGGTGCCCGCCAGCGGTGCGTGCCAGGCGCCCCACTCATCCACCGTCAGCGTCACCTTCTTCTCCGGATCGTAGGTGTCCATCACGGCCTCCTGCTTGCGCAGGAACTCGTCCATGAAGAGGGTCGCCTTCAGCGAGCTCGCATAGTCATCCAGCCCGAACTTGACGGAGTCGGTCGAGGGCGGCCAGCCCTTCGGAACCGTATACCAGTGCAGCGAAAGGCCATTGATGTTCCAGCTCCAGGTGTGCTGCTTCCAGGCCTGCATGACGGCCTCGGTCCACTGCGTGCTCGGCGTCCCAGGCCCCACGGCGATCTTGAGCATCTGTTCGTGCTCCCGTTGCGCCGGATTCATGTTCAGCACAAAGCGGCTGTACACCTTCATCAGGCTGACGTAATACTCCGGCGACATCGCACCGCCACAGTCCCAGCTCTCATTGCCTATGCCAAGAAAGCCAACCCGGTATGGCTCAGGATGTCCGTTCGCGGCGCGCTCCCGCGCCAGCGCCGTGGGGGCAGCGGCCGTCATGTACTCCAGCCACTCTGCGGCCTCCTGCGGCGTGCCGGAACCTACGTTCACTGAGACGTACGGTGTGCTGCCAATCTGCTGGATGAAGTCCATAAATTCATCCGTGCCAAAGGCGTTGGTATCAATGACGTCGCCCCACGCCGAGTTCACCGTGGCGGGCCGCTTGTCTCGTGGACCGATCCCCTTGCGCCAGTGATACTGGTCTGCAAAGCAGCCGCCGGGCCAGCGGACGTTTGGCACCTTCAGCTCACGCAGCGCGGCAACCACATCATTTCGAATGCCGCGCGTATTCGGAATCGGGGAGTCCGGACCAACCCAGATGCCCTCATACAGGCCCTGCCCCAGATTCTCAGCAAACTGGCCGAAGAGGTTGCGGTCGATCCTGGCTCCGGGTTTGGACGGATCGACGGCAAGATGAACGGTGTCGGCCGCATAACCAGGCAGCGAAAGAAGCAGGGCGACCAGGCCCAGCACTACGGCATAACGACGCGTCAAAACGACCTCCATCAAGAAACCGTGACTGCGCGCCGCGCCAGCGCCGCACCACCCCCTTGCAGGTGTGCCACACCGGTCTGGCTGGCTCGCTGTTAGCCCGAGCCGCGCAGAACGTACCGACTATACAAAGGATTGGGCGGGACGAACAAGCGAATTAAATCGCTTTACATTGATCGATTGCATCGATGCGTCCTGCGGATGCCAGACATCCGTGCTGCCCTCAAGCTCCAGCCCGACCTCCGCTGCGAGCCCTAGAGGTCCTCCGAGCCGCGCGAAGAGCCCAGCAGGTCAGGACGATTCAGCCTGCGCCTGATGGCCAGTAGAGATGGTCGCGGCGCGCCACCGCGATCCTGCGCAGCGCGAGCACCGGCTGAGCAAAGAACTCGCGCGAGACCAGCCCGGTACTCCAAACCTCTGCACAAGGCCCTCGAGCCCGAAGTGTCAGACGCCGGACCTGCAGGCGGGCGATCGCGAAGCTGATCGCGGATGAGGAACTCGACAGAGATTCAGCTAAGGATTTAAGTCGATCTCCTCGTCACTCCCAACCTGCACCTCGTCTCCTCTCAAGTTGTTACAAAGCCGAACAGAACTTGCTTCTGCGCCAAGGTCAATATTCTTCACTTCGTGCGGCTGGGCACTCGGGATCGATGCCTCGATCCTTCGAGCTGAAACTGACTTCCAACATGCAAAGAATTGCAGCATGTATGTGCACTGAGACCGACCAAGCGAATAGGCAAAGGACTGCAAGCTATTTCTATCCATGCCCTGCACTCCCAGGCTCCTGGCTTGCGACAGACCTACTTGCAAACGTCTGCCATGGACAGAGCTGATTCCGAATTTGAGTTCGCTCGCTGCAACTCGATTTCTCTCGTTGTGCCGCAACTTTCTTCGTGCTACAACTGTGTGCTCCTCACAATTCATCCCTGAAGGTAGTCCGTGGCTTACACAAATTCCCGTCAGTTCCTCCTTGCTGCGTTTCGTCTAACGGTGTTGGTCACGTTCTTCGCAATGGTTGTCTCGCTCTCTGGATGCTCGAGCGGCACTTCTGCTGCTGTTTTGAGTAGCTCCTCGACTGGCAGCCAGGGAACCACTGTTACGCCTACGCCATCGATCTCATCCATCAATCCAGCCAAGCTCAGTGCGGGTGCGGCAACTACTACCGTCACCGTCACGGGCTCAGGATTTATCTCTGGCAGCGCGGTGCAGGTGGGCGGAATCAATGAGCCCACTACCTATGTGAGCGCCACCAGTTTGACCGTGACGGTCCCTGCCTCTCAACTGGCGAGTGGAAGCCAACTCTCCATCGTGGTCTCCAATGGCACGTCTACCAGTCTCGGCACGCAGACGAGTCTGGAAGTTGACAATCCGACGCCGGTCATCACTTCCCTGTCCTCGACGGTGGCAACCGTTGGCGGAGGCTCGCTGGTTGTACTCGTCGTTGGCACCGGCTTTGTCCCTACCACCACGATTGCGGTAAACGGTTCGCCGCGCGGCACGACCTACATCAACTCCACGCAGGTCAGCGTAGCCCTTCCGGCAACTGACTTTGGCGCCACAGGAACACTCTCCCTGACCGCCGTGAACCCGACACCCGTCGGTGGCACATCCAGTGCCGCCTCCATTGCGGTGAATGATCCGGCACCCGCGGTGCAGGCTCTCTCTCCGGCTGTTCTCGATGTGGGCACCACTACGGCAACTACAGTCACCGTCTCTGGCTCCGGCTTTATTCCTGGCTCTTCGATCTCCGTATCCGGCGCACCCAGAGCGACCACATTTGTGAGCGGCACGACACTCACGTTCGTCGCTACGGTCGCCGACCAGGCCAAAGTAGCCACGCTTCCCATTACGGTCACAAACGCCGCACCAGGTGGCGGCACCTCAGGCATATTCAACCTGTACGTGATTAGCCCTCCGCCTACCCCAGTCATTACGTCGCTGAACCCTTCAAGTTTAGTGATTAATACGACCCCTGCTTCGTTCGTTGTCTCTGGAACAGGATTCAACCCGACAAGCGTTGTGCAATGGAATGGGACCGATCTTCCGACATCCTTCTCCTACAGCAACAACGGCACAGGCTTTGTCCCCTCTCTCACTGCAGTGGCACCGCCGGCCTCTCTAGGGTCCGCAGGCACAGCCAGCATTACGGTGAAGACTCCGTATGCCAATCCTCAGATCTCCAACTCCGTCACGATGAATATCGTCAATCCGCCCGTCCCGATCTTGACGAGCCTTAGTCCGTCCACTGGCCCAATCAACATGGCAGCCGCAGTCACGCTGTTTGGCTCAGGGTTTACCACCAACACGACCGTGGCGGTCAACGGCCAGACCGTCGCATCGACGTATAAGTCCTCCACCGTTCTCACCGCGACCTTCCCTGCGAGTGACCTCGCATCGCTGGGCAATGTGAATGTCACGGTCACCACTCCCGCACCGGGCGGCGGAACAAGCACCCCCCTGGCGTTTTCGACCTACATCAACATTCCCAACAACAGCATGGTCTACGACCCTGGGAACGGCCTCTTTTATCTATCCGTTCCCAGTTCGGCAGGCGCACCGTACGGAAACTCCGTTGTCTCCGTCGATCCGCTCACAGGTACTCTGGGAACACCCATTCCCGTGGGCAGCGAGCCAAACCAGTTGGCCATCAGCTCCGATGGATCGGTTCTATGGGTCGGTCTGGATGGAGCGTCCGCTGTTCGCCAGGTCAATCTGACCACGAATACGGCGGGCATGCAGTTCTCCCTGGGCGGCAACGCAGGGGTCTACGCCACCCCACCCACGGCCCTGGCTTTGGCCGTGCTCCCGGGTCTACCGAACTCCGTCGTAGTTTCGAGAGACACGGCCTTCTCGCAGAGCTCAGTCGCAATCTTCGACAGCGGTGTCTTGCGTGGGAGCGCATACTCCACCGCACTCGCTCCCACCTTCTATGCCTTGGCCGTCAACGGAACGAAGAGTGAGATCTATGCCGCTGGCGGTGGCTACCAGACATTCACCTACGACGCAACCGGGCTCAAGCCGCTCGCGACCGGCCCCTCCGGCTTGACCTACGCCGGCTACAACACCAACGAGATGCAAATCGCCGGCGGAGTGCTCTTCACCGACAACGGCCAGGCCTTCGATGCTGAGTCGGGAAATCTCCTCGGAACGTTTTACTCCTCCGGAACGACCGTGGCCGCAGGCCCCGTCTTTGCCGACCCGACGCTCGGACTCGCGTTCGTCCTCGATACGGCTTATACAACGGGCTCCGCCCCAGGGCAGATTCTGAGCTTCAACCTGGCTAACTACGCATCCTCCGGCAAGTCCGCCATCCCCGTTGCCCCCGTACAGCAGGGCCTGTACACGACAACGGTTACTCACTTGACCCGCTGGGGAACCAATGGGCTCGCCTACCGCAACAGCCTGGGCTTCTACAGCCTGCGCTCCAATCTGGTCAAGGATCTCTCCAGCGTCAACGCCGATCTTGGTGTTGCGCTCACGACCAGCGGCGGCACTGCGACGGGGACCAACGCAACGTACACGGCAACGGTTACGAACAACGGCCCGTCTGCTTCCACCAATATCGCGCTTACTGCCTCGCTTCCCTCCACCGGCGTCCTGGTCTCCGCTACGCCATCGACGGGCACATGCACCACAGGTTCCACGGTCTCGTGCGATCTGGGCGGCCTGGCCAACGGTTCTTCCGATACGGTCACCTTCGTCGTCGGCCAGCAGACCGCAGGAACTGCCTCCATGACGGTGCAGGTCTCCGGCTCGGAGACTGATTCCAACACGTCGAACAACACCGCTTCGGCGTCCATTACGGTAACCGGATCCACCTACAACCCAACGCCAACCTTGAGCGCAATCAGCCCGGCGGCGATTCAGTCCGGCTCCAGTGGCACCACCATCACGGTCACGGGCACCGGCTTCACCTCTGCCTCCACCGTGCTTCTGGGGGGCACGGCGCTCACCACCTCCTACACCAACGCGACGACGCTCAGCGCGACCGTTCCGCAGGCGTCTCTTGCCTCGCTTGGGTGGGCGCCGATTACCGTATCCAATGCGACCCCTGGAGGAGGCGTCTCGAACCCGCTGCCCTTGTCGGTGTTCAACGTCATCACCCTCGGCGTCAATCACATCCTCTACGATCCGTTCTCTCGCAAGATCATGGCAAGCATCGGCTCAGGCTCGGCGACTGTGACCGGGAACTCGATCGCGGCAATCGACCCAACCACCGGCTCGGTCGGCACTCCGGTGCCAATCGGCAGCCAGCCGACGAACCTGGCACTCACCTCCGACGGGCAGGTTCTGTATACCACTCTGGTCGGCAGTCAGAGCATCGGCGTCTACAACATGCTCACCCAGGCAACGGAGTTTACCTACCAGGTTCAACCTACGTCCGGAACCAACACCAGCCCCGCGCCGCGCGGTATCGCAACGCAGCCCGGTTCGGATACGGCAGTCGTCATCGACCTTGGATCGTGGTCGGGCAACGCGCTGTACAACTTCGACCTTACCAACAAGACTGCTGCCATGGTCGGACAGGCTACAGGTCCTTACAGCGGAACCTGCCTCACCTTCCTCGACGCGAGCGACATGCTGGCGTTCGATGCCGACACCTCTGGAGCCACTCTGGATCATTACAAGGTTACTTCAGCCGGATTCACGTATTACAACTACTCGCAGTACTCGACGTCCACGTTGAAGTCGTTCGGCTGCTTCAAACTCAGCGGTGGTCTGGCATTTGCAAATGGAGGCGGCGTTGCAAATCCGGCGACTGTACCGGCAACCCAGCTCGGTGTCCTTTCGGCAGGAGGCGGCGGGACCTTCTCGACCGTGGCCTCCTTCGTCCCGGACACGTCGCTCGGCGAGGCGTTTTATCTTGCGAACACCCAGTCGAGTTCGAGTCTCTACAGTGGGGTCGCGGATGGGATTCAGTCCTATAACCTCAGCACATTCATGCCTTCCAGTCAGGTCTCGCTGAATATGGAGACCATCGAAGGAAGCACCTCCTACAGCGGTGTCGACATGATTCGCTGGGGACAGGACGGCCTGGCGGTGCTAACCAGCGGTGGACATATCTACCTGATGCGTGGCGGCTTCGTCGTTCCGCAGGAGATGCAATCCAACGCGGCAGCTTCCTTGACCTCGAGCTCAGCCTCTACCCTGACCCACGGTTCGGGCAATACGATGCTGACCCTCACCGGTTCAAACTTCATCCCGGGGGTAGCAGTCACCTGGAACGGTAGCTATCGAACCACAACTATCCTCGACGCAACCCATGTAAGCGTTGCGATTCCGGCAAGCGATCTCGCAACTGCAGGGTCCGCAAGCCTGGTAGCGACCAATCCCGGAGCACAGGCCTCCAATACCTTGCAGCTAACCATCAACTAGACGCAGTTCCCCGGGGCGGATTATGCCGAGAAGAGACGGCGTAATCCGCTCCGCGAACTCACCCAACAGCAGTCTCCACGGATGCCTTCCTCAGCATCCCACGCACTTCCATCAGGCGAGCCACAACCTGCACTTTGACCCGTGCTTCTGGCACTGAAATTGAACTCTCAGGCAAGGCAGATCGGGATGTTCGCAACCTCGGCAAACGAAAGAACGTGACGTTCGCTGCTGGCGATTGCGTCTCCCGACTCGCTTTTCCGCTGTTTAAAGAGAAAAGCGCTGAGTCCCTCTGGGAAACTCAGCTGCTCGTATTCTCGCAAGTTACACCGTAGAGGCAACTTGCATAATATGGCGGAGAGTGGGGGATTCGAACCCCCGATAGAACTTTAAGGTCCTATAACGGTTTAGCAAACCGCCGCCTTCAGCCACTCGGCCAACTCTCCTGCACCTGTCACGGGCGACTTTGTGATTATAGCCTGTGCTGGTCCAAATCGACCGACTCTTCCATTAGATTTGTGAAATGCGTGTCCCGGTAGTGTTCGCCGGGCGTTGCTGAAACGTTCGATGTGCTTGAGTTCCGAGGGTTCTTACCTTGTCCCAACGCTTTGCCCGCGGTAATCGCCGCATGCTGCTGCTGCCGCTAATCGCCGCCACGTACTTCATGGTTTCGGGTGGGCCATATGGTCTGGAGGACATCCTGGGCAAAGCCGGGTACGGCCGCGCCCTGGGCATGCTGCTGGTGGTTCCGCTGTTGTGGAGCCTGCCGACCAGCCTGATGGTGGGCGAGCTGGCCTCTGCCCTGCCCCAGGAAGGCGGCTACTACTCCTGGGTCCGGCGGGCGATGGGGCCCTTCTGGGGGTTTCAGGAGGCGTGGCTCTCGTTGGCTGCCAGCGTCTTCGACATGGCCATCTACCCCACCATCTTTGTCCTGTATCTCTCGCGGCTGGAGCCCAGTTGGACCGTCGGCCACCGAGGCATGCTGTGGGCGCTCGGCGTCGTCGCCCTCTGCACGCTATGGAATCTGTGCGGGGCAGCCAATGTGGGCGAGGGCTCGGTTGCGCTGTTTTGCCTGCTGCTGACACCCTTTGTCGTGCTTATTGGCCTTGGCCTGTGGCGCGCTCTGGTGCTGCACGTACCTCATGCCGCCCTGGGGCTGCCCGCAACGGGCGCAGACCTGGCCGGAGCCGTCTCGGTCACCCTGTGGAACTACATGGGCTGGGACAACGCCTCCACAGTGGCCCAGGAGGTGGAGGAACCGCAGCGCAACTACCCACGCGCCATGCTGACCAGCGCCGCTCTGGTGGCCATCACCTACATGCTGCCACTCGCCGCAGTCGCCCTGGCCGGCATTGCAGCAGATCGCTTCTCAACCGGCGCCTGGACCGATGCCGCTGCCACGCTGGGCGGGCCCATGCTGGCGCTGGCCGTGGTGCTGGGTGGCACCATCAACGGCCTGGGCATGTTCAACGCGCTCATGCTCTCCTACACGCGGCTGCCCTACGCTATGGCGCAGGAAGGTCTGCTGCCCGCAGCCCTGGCCCGCAGAAATGCAGTCGGCGTGCCATGGCTGAGCGTGCTGGTGTGCGCCGTGGCGTGGGCCCTGGCGCTCAACCTCAGCTTTGAGCGGCTCATCTCGATTGACCTGGTGCTGTACGGCGCCTCGCTGCTGCTGGAGTTTGTCGCGCTGGCTGTGCTGCGGCTGCGCGAGCCGGAGCTGGCTCGGCCGTTTCGCGTGCCAGGGCCGTTTGCCGTAGCTGCGCTGCTGGGCGCAGGCCCTGCCCTGCTGATCGGCTTTGCCATGTGGGCCGCACGCGCTGAGCGTGTGGGTCCCATGCCAGCGCTGCTGTTTGCGGCGCTGGTGGCCGTGGCTGGGCCACCGGTCTACGCGGCGGCACGGCTGGCGCGCAGGTGCAGCGCATGACTCTGCGGGGCAGCAGGCTCGTCCCCGCCTTAAGAAGAAGGCCGCCTTGTCGGCGGCCCACTGGTGCTTCTCGTCTTGTTCGTCCTGCTGCCTGACTCGCGCTTAGCTGATCGGCACTGGCTTGGGGATCGGGTTGATCTTGTCGTCGAGAAAGCGTTGCTGCGCCTCCAGAACCTTCGCACGCGCAAACGATGCATCACGCCAGCCCTTGATCTCCACACGCTTGCCCTCAAGGTCCTTGTAGATGGCAAAGAAGTGGGTGATCTCCTTCAGCATGTGCGGGTAGATCTCCGAGAAGTTCCAGACGTCTTTGTAGCGCGGGTTGCCCTTGCCAACGCACAGAATCTTCTCGTCGCCTAGGCCCTGATCCAGCATCTCCAGCATACCGATCGGCCGCACTTCCATCACGCAGCCAGAGAAGCTGGGCGCATCCACCAGCACCAGGCAGTCCAGAGGGTCGCCATCGTCGCCCAGCGTGCTGGGAATAAAGCCATAGTCCCCGGGGTAGTGCACCGGAGAGTACAGGTTACGATCCAGGCGGAAGACACCCAGTTCCTTGTCGTACTCGTACTTGTTGATCGACTCGTTCGGAATCTCGATTACCGCGTTGATCACCTCAGGGCAGTTCGCGCCAATCGGCAGTTCCAGGTAGTTCGTCATAGGCTCTCAGGTTCTCTCTCGGGGTTAGGTCCTTGTCGCGCAGCCGGCCCCGGCGGCCGCACTGCCGTCAATGGATCTTGGCTTCGTGCCGGTTCGGCTCCAATGCAGCCGTCCGACTTGTCTATAATCAGACACGATGAAGGCACATGTCTATGTAACACTTAAGCGCACTGTTCTCGACGCTCAGGGCAAGACCGTCGCAGACGCACTCCGCCGCATGCAGTACAGCGGCATCGCAGACGTCCGCCAGGGCAAGTACTTCGTGCTGACGCTCGCCGATACGCTGGACGCAACTCAAGCAAATGCAGAGGTTGACCGCATTGCACGGGAAGTGCTGACCAACCCCGTGATTGAGGAATACTCGTTTCGTATTGAGAACTAGCCGCGGCGTCTTTCTCTGCAGCACATCCGTGTCCTGCAGCGCAACGACCAGCGCTCCCCTGACTCGCATCATGCTGGTAACGCCCGCTGCGCGAACATCGCACGCAGCATGCACCTCCTGCACCTGACTCAACCCTTGGAGCCTCTCGCCGTGACCCAGTCCGCCCCCCAAGCCTCCAGCCGGTTCGTTCGTGCCTGCCTGCGCCAGCCGGTCGATCGCACTCCGGTGTGGTTCCTGCGCCAGGCCGGCCGCTACATGCCGGAGTACATGGCCGTACGCAAGCACCACTCGCTGCTGGAGATATGCCGCACGCCGGAGATCGCCGCCGAGGTGACCATTACCGCAGCGGAGCGCCTGGGCGTGGACGCCGCCATCATCTTTGCGGACCTGCTGCTCCCCTTTACGCCTATGGGGCTGGACTTTGAGTTCCTGGCCGGCGAAGGGCCTGTCATTCACTCCCCCATCCGTTCGCTGCAGCAGGTGCAGGCGCTGCAGACCGACCGCGCGGGCGAGCTAGGCTACGTTGCCAACGCCATCGAGCGGGTGGCGGCTCACTTCCGCAGCCGTCCGCGTACCGAGGCACTGCACCCCGCTGCCGACCAGCTCGGCATCATTGGCTTCTGCGGCGCTCCGTTCACGCTGGCCAGCTACATGATTGAGGGCGGCTCGTCGCGGAACTACGTTGAGACCAAGCGGCTGATGTACAACTCGTCGCTGCCGCAGGCACCAGACTCCGCCGCATGGCCGCTGCTGATGGAGAAGCTGGTCGCCGTGCTCACCGCGTTTGCGGCGCAGCAGGTGCAGGCCGGGGCAGACGTCATCCAGGTCTTTGACTCCTGGGCCGGCGCACTCTCCATCCCCGACTATCGCGCGTACTGCCTGGAGCCAACGAAGCAGCTGATTCGCAACATTCAGGCCATGGGTGTTCCCGTCATCTACTTCGGCGTGGATACCGCCTCGCTGCTGCCCACCATGCGCCAGACCGGTGCGGACGTGCTGGGCCTGGACTGGCGCACACCGCTCGACCGCGCCTGGCGTGAGCTGGAGTACAGCTGTGCCGTGCAGGGCAACCTGGACCCCATTACGTTGTTCGCGCCGCAGCCCGTGCTGCAGGACCGCGTCCAGCAGGTGCTGCAGGCCGCAGCCGGACGCCCCGGCCACATCTTCAACCTTGGCCACGGCATTGTGCCCGGCACACCGGTGGAGAACGTGCTGCATGTGGTGGAGCTGCTCAAGAGCCAGCCCCCGCTGCGCAGCTAGCCCTCGCCGCGCGCAATCCGCATCACATTGGCGGGCGGGCGCCCAGCCTGCAGCTCCGCAGCCATCAGCCGCATATACGGATCAATGTGGTTGAAGAAGTGCTTGTACCCGGCGCACAGGTAGTTCAGGCCCGGTTCGCCCTCCGGAGTGGTCAGGAAGCGGTGCTTCGGACACTCGCCATGGCAGGCAAACCGCACCTCGCAGCTGCGACACATACGCGGCAGGGTGTCACGCTTGGCGTTGCCAAAGCGCTGCTGCTGCGGACTGGCTGCCATCGCCTCCAGACTCTGCTGCATCACATTGCCCAGCCGGTGCTCCGGATACACGTAGTGGTCGCAGGAGTAGACGTCGCCGGAATGCTCCATCGCCAGGGCCGAGCCGCACGTCTCGCGAAAGACGCAGAGGCTCGACGGCATGCCCACCCAGCTCTCCAGCGCGACATCAAACTGCTGCACAAACACCTGGCCCACGTCGCGCACCACCCACTCCTCAAAGACGCCCACCAGAAACTCGCCATACTGCAGTGGCTGCACGGACCACTCGGTGACGACGGCCTCGCTGTTGTCGTCCGGCTGGATCAGCACCAGTCCGTTGGCCTGCGCGGTGGAGGCGCGCCGCTCCACCACCGGAATAAACTGCAGAAACCGGCTGCCCTCTTCGCGCAGAAAGCGATAGACCTCCGCAGGATGTGCGGCGTTGCTGCGATTGACTACAGTCAGCGTGTTGAAGGGCACGCCATGCCGCTGCAACACGCGTAGCCCACGCATTACCTTGTCAAAGGTCGGTGCTCCGCCCTTGTCCACGCGGTACGTGTCGTGCAGTTCGCGCGGCCCGTCGACGGAGACTCCCACCAGGAACTTCTCTGCTGCCAGAAACTCGCCCCAGCCGTCATCCAGCAGCGTCGCATTGGTCTGCAGCGCGTTGTGGATGCTACGGCCAGCCGCGTGTTTGCGTTGCAGTGCGACAACAGTGCGGAAGAACTCTACCCCCAGCAGGGTCGGCTCGCCGCCTTGCCACGCAAAGTGCAGCTCTGGCTGTGGCTGCGAGGCGATGTACTCCACAATGGATCGCTCCAGCACGTCGAGCTGCATGGCCCAGTGCTTTGTGCCCGGGTAGAGCTTCTCTTTCTCCAGGTAAAAGCAGTAGCTGCAGTCGAGATTGCAGATGGGCCCGATCGGCTTGGTCATGACGTGGAAGCTGGTGGCAGGCATCGCGAGGTACTCCGGAGACACACTGCGCATGATACCGGCTTGGTTTGACATTTGCCTCGGCAGATAGTGTGATGTTGGCGCGACGCGACACAGCTGTTGCCGCGCGAGCAACAGACAACCCACCGCCTTATCCACGGAGCCCAACCTGACCATGCAGAGCCGGAGAAATGTCTTAAAGTACCTTGCTGCGGCGGGTGCCACAGCAGCTTGCAGCCTGGAGAACCTGCGTGCCTTTGCCAGTCAACTGCAGCCCGGCGGCAAGCGCCCCAACATCGTTTGCCTGGTGGGCGAGGGACTGCGCTGGGACGAGCTCTCCTCTACAGGCAACCGGATGATTAAGACTCCGCAGATGGATCGCATTGTGCACGAGGGCTGCAACTTCACCAACGCCTTTGTCGTGAATGCGCTTTGTCTGCCCTCCCGCGCCACCATGCTGACGGGCATGTACTCCCACACCACCGGGGCTGTCTCCAATGTTGAGGGCAAGATACCCGCGCGCTTCCCGCTGGTCTCTGACCTGCTGCAGCAGGCTGGCTACGAGACCGCCTTCATCGGCAAGTCGCACATTGAAGGCGCGTTGATGGAGCACAACTGGGACTACTACTTCGGCTTCGTGGGCCAGGCAGACTACTACATGCCCGTCATCACCGAGGGTGCGCACGGCAAGTACGAGCCCGCCCGGCACTACGAGGGCGAGTACGTCGATACCCTGCTGACGCGGAAGGCCGTCGAGTGGCTGCAGCAGAAGCGCGACAAGCCCTTCTGCATCTTCCTGTGGTTCTACGCACCGCATGCGCCGTTCTATCGCCCGAAGGACATGGTGAACGACCTGAACGGCGTCTCCGTCCCAGTGCCAGAGACCTTCAACGAAGACAAGACGGACTGGGCCGGCAAGCCTCGCGCCGTTGCCGAGGCCGACAATAAGATCGGTTACTCCGAAGTCTTCAGCGACGACCCTCGCTCCCTCGAAGAGCTGGTCAAAAATCACTACGTCGGCGTGCAGGACAACGACAGGAACGTGGGTGCCGTCTGGCAGGAGCTGGAGCGGCAGAACGCAGCCGGCGACACCGCCATTCTGCTGAGCAGCGACCATGGATTCTTCCTCGGCGAGCATCACTTCTACGACAAGCGGCTGATGTATGAGCCCTCCATCCGCGTTCCGATGGTGCTGCGCTACCCCGGCAAGGTGCCCGCGGGGACCCACTCCAGCGAGTTGGTGTTGAACGTGGATATTGCGCCCACGCTGCTGGATCTCGCCGGCCTGCCCATACCGCCGCAGATGCAGGGCCGCAGCATGCTGGCACTTGCCGAGGGCAAGCCCGACCCCGCCTGGCGCAAAGACTGGCTGTACGAGTACTACGAGTACCCCGGCTTTGAGAATGTGCGTCCCTGCCGGGGAGTCCGCACCGAGCGCTACAAGTACATCCACTTCTTTACGGAACCCGAAGAGTTTGAGCTCTACGATCTGAAGACTGACCCGCAGGAGAAGCACAACCTGTACGGCAAGCCGGGCTACGCCGAGCTGACTGCCCACCTGCAGCAGCGGCTGGCGGCACTGCGCGCAGAGACGAACGATACCTACCAGTACAAGCCAAGCGGGTTCCCCAAGCACTTCTCCTACGGAGCAACGTCGGAGTCCGGTCTGATCAAAACGTCAAAGTAAGGAAGTCCCTGGGGCTGCGCCTGGAGGTTTACCATAGCTAGGTATGGCACAGCCTGAGACCAACACCACCGCCGTTCTGCTGCTCGCCCACGGCACGCCCGACGTGCTGGGCGAGATGTCGGAGTACTTGAAGAAGGTAACCGGTGGCCGCGAGCTGCCGGAGGACGTGGTGCTGGAGCTGCAGCATCGCTACGCCGAGATTGGGCTGCAGGAGACGCCCCTGCCCGACGGCCCGCCGCTGACCCGCTGGACACTGCTGCAGGGCAGACTGCTGGAGCAGGAGCTGCACCGGCAGGGTCACCCGCTCCGCGTCTACGTGGGCATGCGCAACTGGCGGCCCTACATTGCCGATGTGGTGGCGCAGATGCGTGCCGATGGCGTTACCCGCATCAAGGCCATCTGCCTGGCTCCCCAGAACTCCCGCACCAGCGTAGGCCTGTACAAGCGTGCCCTGTTGGCCGCCGCCACCGGCATGGAGGTGGAGTTTGTGGCCGGCTGGGCGGAGCATCCGCTGCTGGCCCAGGCCTTTGCCGAGCGGCTGTGGCCGGTATGGGCTGAGGCGTGCGCGGTAGCCTCGACACCGGACCATCCCCGGCGCGTGCCCGTGCTGTTTACCGCACACTCTGTGCCGTGCCGCACCATTATGACCGGCGAAGCCTCAGTCGCCGGAGCGCGGCCAGGTACGCCGCAGCAGAGCGTGCCTGACCCCTACCCGGTGGAAGCCAAGACCACCGCGCAACTGGTCGCAGACCGGCTGGCCGTCACCGGATTCCGCAACTCCGACTGGTTCTTTGCCTTCCAGAGCCAGGGCGTGAGTGGTGGTCCC
>JAGWNX010000101.1 GCA_028872955.1 Acidobacteriota bacterium | reverse complement strand
TGCACGCGGGAGCTCTTGTAGCTGCAGTGCTCTGACCACATGACGGAGAAGATGCCCAGCTCCGTCAGCGAAGGCACGCGCCCCAAAGCAGCCTCAATGCGGCTGTACTCATCTGGCGTAATGCTGTGCTGCTTGAGCAGCGCAGGCGTGATGACGACTGGGACGGGAGGGACGCTGGGGGGCTGAACTTGCTGATTGGGCATGGCTCGCTGGTTAAATTGTCGCACGGTTCGGTGTCGTCCTGCCGACGTTGAAAAAATGCGCGCGCCAGCACCAGCCCGCGCAGCGTAACTCCCTCTACCGTCCGGTACTTCCGAAGCCGCCGGTACCACGCGGAGCCTCCATCAGCTCCTCGACCTCTTCAAACTGCGCCTGGATGCGCTGCACAATGCGCAGCTGGGCCACGCGATCGCCCGCCACCAGCTCGACCGGCGCATCGTTCAGGTTGGTGAGCACAATGCGCAGTTCGCCGCGATAGCCGGGGTCAATGACGCCGGCCAGCGTGGTAACGCCGCGTACCGCCAGGCCGCTGCGATCCTCCACCAGCGCGCCATGGGTGGAGGGGAACTCCATGGCCAGGCCGGTAGGCACGGCCACGGTGCTGCCGGGCTCGCCCGCTGGAGCCAGCACCACGCCCTCGGCCGCGTACAGGTCGGCCGCCAGATCGCCCCACACCCCGCTGTGGGAGTACTGCGGAAGCTGGGCTGCCGAATGCAGCCGCTTGACTCGAATAGGAACTCGCATAGCCGTAGTGTAGCCGCAGCCGCCCGCAAAGGCCCCGCCACGGCCAGGCACCCCCGCTGAAGGCGATACTATGGTCGGGATGAGCAGCCCCGCCCTGACGCGACTCCGCGCCCATATCCGCGACTGGATGACCGCCGCCAACACCGAAGACTCCGCGCGCCACAGCACCCTGCAGCGACGCATCTTCTGGACCGGCCTCGTGGTCCGCGTGCTCTACATGACCCTCGCCCACACCTATCGCTTTCGCACCAGCGAAGATCACTTCCAGTTTGGCTGGGAGATGGCGCGCACCGGCCGCGCCCTGGCCACAGGCCGCGGCTTTGCGGACCCCTTTGATGGCCACACCGGCCCCACCGCCTGGAACCCGCCGCTCTACCCGCTGCTGATCGGGGCCGTATTCCGTATCTTCGGGATCTACACGAAGCTCTCTGCCTGGGTGCTGCTCACCCTCAACAGCATCGCTTCGGCAGCAACCGCCTGCGCCATCTACGAGATCGCCTCGCGCTGCTTTGCCAGCCTGCCCCACCCGCAGCCGCCCCTGCGACGCCCCACCGCACGCAGCGTTGCCCTGTGGTCCGCATGGCTGTGGGCTCTGTACCCGGCAGCCATGCAGTACGCGGTCCGCTGGATATGGGACATGAGCCTGACCGCGTTTCTGATGGCAGGCCTGTTCGTCCTTGCTCTGCGGGTGCGCGGCATCGGCGACCCTGAGCCCCCGGCCAGAACCACCGGGCTGTGGGCGTGCTTTGGCCTGTTTTGGGGCGCGGTAGCACTCTCCAACTCGTCGCTGGTGCTGCTGCTGCCCGTCATGGGCGTGTGGATGCTGGGCGGCCGGGGCTGGCGAGTGCGCCTGGCCCGTAACCTGAGCGGTGCCGCACTGGCCGGCCTGCTCTGCGTGCTGACCATGACCCCGTGGGTGGTGCGCAACTACCGCGTCTTCCACCAGTTCATCCCCTTCCGCGACGACTTCCCGGTCGAGTTGGATGAGTCGCTCAAGTACGAGCACATGGGCTTCCCCTGGGGCAATCCGCTCACGCTCAACTCGCTGAACGTCATGCGGCCGGAGTTTCGCCACTACGTCGCGGTCGGCGAAAAGCAGTACATTCTGGAGCGCAGCCAGCACGTGAAGCAGATCTTCCCCGAGCGACGCGCTTTCTTCTGGAAGATGACTGCGCGGCGCTTTTATTTCTACTGGGTCAGCGTCCCGCACCCGGACGACCAGGGCTGGCTGGTGGAGGCCGCCCGCGAGATGGACTACTGCTTCCTCTCACTGGCCGGCATCTTCGGGCTGGTGCTCGCCCTGCGCCGCCGCATCCCCGGCATGGCACTGTTTGCCTGGGCCTTTGTGCTGCTGCCGCTGCCCTACTACTTCGTCACCGTGCAGGCGCGGTTCCGGCATCCGCTGGAGCCGCTGATTACCATCCTTGCGGTCTACCTCTTCCAGTCCGCAACCCCGCGGCACAACCTCAGGTCAACCCAGGCATGAAGCGACTCCTCGTTACCGGCGGCTCAGGATTCTTTGGCAGCATTTTCAAGCGGCGTCTGCTGGCGGAGGGCCACGCCGTCACCAATCTTGACCTGGTCGCCGACCCTGACCGGCACGCCCTGCTGACCAGCGTGCCGGGCGACCTGCGCGACACCGCACTGCTCGAGCGCCTGTTCGCCGAGGGCCGCTTTGACGCCGTGCTGCACTGCGCCGCCATGCTGGCGCACGACCAGATCGACGAGCACGCCCTCTGGACCTCCAACGTGGACGGCACCCGCAACCTGGCCGAGGCCTGCGTGGCCCACGGCGTGCCGCGTCTGCTCTTCACCTCCACCAACTGCCTGTGGGCCTCCAACCTTGGCCATCCGGTCCGCGAAGACGAGCCGCCCGCACCGGTCGAGATCTACGGCCGCTCCAAGCTCGCCGCCGAGCAGGTGCTGGCCGGCTATCAGGACCGCCTCGCCCTCATCACCCTGCGCTGCCCCACCATCATCGACTCCGGCCGCCTCGGCCTGCTCGCCATCCTCTTTGAGTTCATCCAGGAGGGCCGCAAGGTGTGGGTAGTGGGCGACGGCTCCAACCACTACCAGTTCATCTACGCGCAGGACCTCGCGACCGCCTGCATCCAGGCGCTGGAGTACGAGGTCTCGCCGGGTAACGGCCCGGGCTGGGAGCTCTTCCACATCGGCTCCGACGATGTACCCAGCCTGCGCCAGGTGTACCAGGCGGTCATTGACGCCGCAGCCGCCGACGGCACGGGCCAGGCGCGCCGGGCACGTGTGGCCCAGCTGCCCAAGGGGCCCACCCTCGCAGCCATGAAGCTGGCGCACCGGCTGCGCCTGTCGCCGCTGGGGCCCTACCACTACCGCATGATCGCGGAGGACTTCGTCTTCGACACCACCCGCATCCGCCAGCGGCTGGGCTGGCGCCCCACCCTGACCAACCAGCGGATGATGATCGAGGCCTACCGCTACTACGCCGCCCAGCGTGCCGAGATTCACGCCCGCAAGGCCGTCTCCGCCCACTCCAAACCCGCGGCCATGGGCATCATCCGCCTGCTCAAGTGGCTCTCCTAGTCCACGGACGAGCAGGCAGCAGGGAAGGAAAAGCAACCCGACCGTTGACCCTCGGGCAGGAACGCGATACACTTTCTAAGTTTGGCGCTGCAGCCTGCGTGTCTGATTTTTACGGAGCGTGTGTTGCAAGGCCGGCATGCCTGACCCTGCGCGGCAACCCGGGTGTCCTGGCGGCCAGCTTCATGCAGTTCTCTGTATGCGCCCCACGCAGCACAATTCACGAAGGAAAGCAGAAGCCGCGCGAGCGTGCGCTGCTTGAGGTTTCGAGTCATGTACGCAGTTATCCGCACTGGCGGCAAGCAGTACCTCGTCTCTCCGGGCGAGCAGGTGAAGATTGAGACCGTAGCGCACGACAACGGCACCGTCGAGTTTTCGGACGTGCTGGCCGTCAGCAGCGAAGCCGGCAAGTTTGAGCAGGATCTGGCTGGCGCCAAGGTCGTCGCCTCTGTGGTGCAGGAAGGCCGCGGCGACAAGATCCTGGTCTTCAAGCTGAAGCGCAAGAAGCAGTACAAGAAGATGCAGGGCCACCGCCAGAGCTTCGTTGAGGTCAAGATCAACGAGATCGTGGTGAACGGCAAGAGCTTCAAGGCTTAGTCGTACCGAGTTTCGCGGAGCGCACGCCGCTCCCACAGATTGACTGCCGGCCCGTGAGCCGCGCACACGAGGGAATTTGAGATGGCACATAAAAAAGGTTTGGGCTCTTCCAAGAACGGCCGCGACTCCAACGCACAGCGTCTGGGCGTCAAGCGGTTTGCGGGTCAGCTGGTTACGGGCGGCTCCATTCTGGTTCGCCAGCGTGGCACACCGCTGCAGGCAGGCGAGAACGTGGGCCGCGGCAAGGATGACACCCTCTTCGCCAAGATCGACGGCGTGGTGAAGTTCCAGGATCGTGGCCAGCACGGCCGCTTCGTCTCGATCATTCCGGCCGAGATCGCCTAACGGCAGCGAGGCCGCGTGCCTCGCACCACCGTACGCACTCCCTGTTTCCACACGTTGAGCCTCGCCTAAGCGCGAGGCTCTTTCTGCTGCCCGCAGATATACCCTTGCCTGCGCGGTGAGCTGCGCCAACGCGAGCCTTGATTACTCCGGACGAACGACAGGCCGGCCCTTCTCGTTGGTCGTCAGCCGGGCCATCGGCGTCTCATGGTCGTGGGTAAACAGCACCAGCCAGTCCTCCGGAATCGCCCGCCGATAGAAGCGCTTGCGCTCTTCAATGCAGCGCAGCGGGTCCAGGTCGTAACCCATCACCCAGGTGGGGTCCAGGTGGCGCGTGGTGGGGATCAGGTCTGAGATGTAGCAGGCGTGCTCGGCAGCACCGCCCGGCGCGCGCGACTCGATGTGCACGCCCAGCATCTGCGCCGTGTGGCCAGGAAACAGCTCCACGCTGATGCCGGGCACAATCTCCGGATTGCGCCGAATGCCCTCGGTGGTCAGCAGCGTCATCTGTCCACTGGCGATCAGCGGGTCGTAGTTGGCCGAGAGATAGCTGACGGCATCGCGCTCCAGTTGCAGATGCCCGTGCTCCACCTCGCCGGCATGGGCAAAGTAGCGCGCATTTGGAAAAGTAGGCACCACGGAGCCATCCGGCAGCAGCTTGGTGTTCCAGCCGCAGTGGTCAAAGTGCAGGTGGGTGTTGATGACGATGTCCACCTCGTCGGTCCAGACACCGGCGGCCTCCAGTGAGTAGGGCAGCAGCTCCTGGTTCTGGTGAATCGCCTTCCGCTTGGCCGGCTGCTTGTTGCCAATGCCGGTCTCGATGACCACCGTGTGGTGGCCAGTACGCACCACCACCGTGTTCAGCCCCAGCAGAATGCGATTCTGCGCATCCGCCTGGATGCGTGCCTCCCACATGGGCTTGGGCACCACGCCGAACATGGCGCCGCCATCCAGCAGATAGGTGCCATCGGTGCAGATGGTCAGCTCAAACTCACCGAGCGTCTGGCGATGGCGCAGCAGATGCCGGGCCAGCTCCAGCCGCGCGCGCGACTCCTCGCGCCGATCCTCCCACCTCACCTGGTCCTTGCGTTCCATCAGGAACCCTCGCGGCACCAGCATACTGAGGTGCGCGTGGGATGCCTAGCAGAACCGTGGACGACGCGGCAGAAGAGTAACCTGGGCCCGCCTCACGCCTGGCTGGTCATCGCCGCTTCAGCGGCAACAGGAAGCTCCTGCGCGGCAGGCTCAGCCACAGGGCGCTTGGACTGGAAGCACTGGCGACACAATACCGGCCGACCCTGCGTCGGCTTGAACGGCACCGTCGTCTCTACACCACACTCACTGCAGTGCGTGCGCGTCTCCGTCCGCGAGATGCCTGCCGCAGCTGGCCCGGCGCCTGCCTTGGCTCCGGCGCGCTTGGACTTGCAGGGCTTGCACCGCTTGGGATCGTTCTTGAACTGCTTATCGTGAAAGAAGAGCTGTTCCCCGGCGGTAAAGATGAATTCACCACCACAATCGGAACAGGTAAGTAATCTGTCTGCAAACTCCATGGCCGCTTCTCCCGTCTGCTTGCGGAAAGAACGCTGTGCGCCTGCATTGTGAACCCGACGGGTGCCACGGTGCAAGAGGCAGCGCTCGTGTGCTGCGATCAATAACCGGCGCTTTCTAAGGGGGCCCGGCCGCTTGCCTAGCGGCGAATCTGTTGGGTGCTGCACGGTCTGGGGCGGCCACAGCGCGGGGAGTCGCGGGCTCGCGGAGACCGGGTAGGGCGCTACTGGAAACAGCTGCGCCAGGCTGGACTGCTGCAGGGTGGCTACGCCGCACATCGCCGCGCAGCCACCCCAGGAGATACGGGAGAGAAACTAGTCCTGCTCCTTACGAACCTTCTTACGATTACGCTTGCGAGCCAGCGCTTCCTTCACGCGCTTCTTCTCACCCGGCTTCAGGTAAAAGGAGTGGCGCTTCACCTCCTTAATGATGTCTTCGGTCTGCACCTTGCGCTTAAAGCGCCGAAGAGCATTCTCAAGGGGCTCGCCTTCCTGTACACGAACCTCTGCCAAACGGATACACCTCCAAATCACGCCCCAATAGGACTCTTTCTAGAATACGCGATTTCAGCCTGTATGTGATCAAAATCACGGGCTTTGTCTCATAGCCAGGACTTGCCTGTCCGCTGTGTCGACTAGCCCACGCACCTTGCCTGCACGATACAATCGCAGCCATGTTGCGCAGCTATCAGGGCACGTCGCCCATCGTCCCCGCCTCCTGCTACATCGACCCCTCAGCCCAGGTCATCGGAGACGTCACGCTTGGCGAGCGCTCCAGCGTCTGGATGAACGCCGTGGTGCGCGGCGACGTGAACTCCATCCGC